>JBEATZ010000099.1:0-2619 GCA_041161695.1 Planctomycetota bacterium
GCCTGCGGCCCACGGTGCTGCGTCCCGAGCGCTTCTTGCCGGTGATGCGCCACTCCGGTTCCTGGGAGAGCAGACCCTCGTGCTCTGCCGCCACGCCGCGCGCGGATCAACGCCCTGAATCGGCGTTGATCTGACCCTCGACGTGACGCAAGGCGATGGGCAGTGCGAACTGCCAGGGATCCGCGTCCATCGACCGCGACACGAAGCGGCCGCCGAGCTGGATCGGCCCCTGGCGACCAGCCGCCACGTCCCGCGTGTGCGCCAGGCCACGGCCCAGCAGGCCGCGCGGCACGTGCACGACGACCTCCCTGCCGGACAGGGACTCCAGCGCGTTGCGGGAGAGCACGCCGCCGTTCACGAGCTGCAGGGACTGGATGCGGGGCAGCAGGGAGACGAGGTCGAAGCAGGCTGCAACCGCGGCATCGCGCTCCACCACCAGGGTCGTGTGCGCCGGCTCGACGCCGAGTGCGCGCTGCGCGGCCTCCAGGGCCTTGCCGAGGGCTTCGGTCCACATGGGCACGGCACCCGGGGACTCGACGAACAGCACTGCAGCGGCCTCGGGACGGAAGTCGCGGCATGCACGCGCCATCCACCGCGGCGAGGTGCTTGCGGGCGCGCCCGGGCGCGCACCGTCGGCCCGGAAGTAGGGCGAGCCGCCCACCACCACGGCCAGTCGCGTCGGTTTGCCGGTTGCCGGGCGCCTCAGCACCGCCGGGAGCACGCGCTGCGTCCCGGAGGGCAGGCCCACCAGCTGGTCGCCGAGCTCGCCGGCGAGCGGATCCTCGCCGTTCTCCTGGCGTGCCAGCATCCGCTCGAGCAGCAGCAGGTCCTCGCGGCCCGCAGCATCCCCGTTGGGAGCCTCGCCCGAGTAGGCCCGGTTCACCTCGGCAGCGACCGCGAGCAGGCTGCAGTCGCCGAGACTGGTCGCCTGCGAGGCCAACCTCACTGCGGCCGCAGCAGCGGTCTCCGCACGCTGTTGGTAGCCACGCAGCACGGCGAACCGGTGGAAGAGGCGCGGGTCGCCTTCCCGCGACTTTGCACCGGCCACCTCGGTGACCACCTCGATCGAGTACTCACCGTCCGGCAGGTCGTTGCACGGCACGGACAGCGGGCACTGGGCGAGCCGCAGGTCGTCGAGCGAGCACGGCACCGCATCGGGAGTCTCGTGCACCACCTTGCCGCCGGTGTCGCGAACCACGACGCGGAACGAGGCTGCGCCGCTGGGTTGCACGCGCGCGGGCAGGAAGACCGACACGTTGAGGGACCGACAGTCCTCGCGGCTGGAGCCGGGGTCCACCACCTCCGGGAGCACGAAGGCGCAGACCATGGACCGGAACAGCCACGTGTCGTCGAACTCGCGGTCCGAGAGCAAGGCGAGGGCACGCGCGACGTTGCGGAAGGGCAGCCCCAGGTCGGGTTCGTCGAGCAGTTCGAGGACGGTTGCCCGGTCGGCCTCGGGCGCGGCGTCGAGCCTCGCGAGCACTTGTTCCCTGCGCCACTGCAGGTGGGAGTACGCCCAGTTCTCGCGGTAGAGGGGGCCCTGCCCGGGGGCCAGCGCAGCGAGCGCAACGGCGAGGACGCATGCCGACGCCCAGCGCGGCATCAGCGTTCCTGCAGGGAGTAGTTGGCCTTGACCCATGCTGCGAACTCGGCGTCGACGTGCAGCATGTTCACGCCGAGCACCTTGTGCAAGGCGTCCTGGCTCGTCGCCCCTTCCTTCAGCATGCGCACCACCGCCGCGAACTTTGCGCCGCCACCGCGCGCGAGGAAGTAGTCGACCCAGGCGAACACGAGCGCATGGTCGGGCAACTCGAGCTGGTCGGTGTTGAGGGAACTGAGCTCCGCGAACGGACGTACCTTCCCTGCATCCACCAGCTGGCGCACGGCTGGACGCCACTTGCCGTTCTTGTAGCCCGTGCCCGGAGCGACCAGCACCTCCTCGAAGCAGAAGTTGGTGCAGCGCCCGGTCACGCGGTCCTCGAACCAGTGCGCCAGCCCTTCGTCGACCCAGCCGTGCTTGCGGTTGCCGATCCACTGGGACGGGGTCATGTTGCTCAGCAGCAGGTGGGTCAGGTTGTGCACGAGGTTGCGGTGCAGTGCCTCGTCGTCCGCCATCGAGCGCGGATCCTGCCACATGCTGTAGACGCACTCGACGCCCATGAGCTTGACGCCGGTCGAGCCGCTGGTGCCGATGCCCGTGACCTTGGGCCCGATGACCGACTGGTCCTGCTGGTCCCGGAACATGTAGACCTCGAGCCGGCCCGTCAGGTCCTCGGGCTTCAGTTCCAGCAGCTTCATGAAGTCCGCACGCAACGCCTCGATCCGCTCGCCGTAGAGGTGCATGAGCGCGTGCGTGTCGAACCTCTCCTTGCCGATCACGTGCGGCTTGATGCTGAAGGAGAGGTCGAGGTGCTCGCAGGCGAGGTGCATGAGGGGCACGTTGCGCGTGACCTCGTCGACGGCCTTGCGGCGCGCGGCGAGCACCTCGGCAGCCATCGCCTTGCGCCGCAAGGCCGTCGACGAGGTCACGCGCAACGTGCCCCTCATGCACCTCGCCTGCGAGCACCTCGACCTCTCCTTCAGCATCAAGCCGCACGTGATCGGCAAGGAGAGGTTCGA
>JBEATZ010000107.1:0-10136 GCA_041161695.1 Planctomycetota bacterium
GTTCGGCACCGGCTGCACGGGTACCGCCGGCCTGCCGGCCGTGCGCGCCGTGACGCGGCCCATCCTCGGCAGCACCTTCCAGATCGCCGTCGACAACGTGCCGGCCAGCTCCGGCGTCACGTTGCTGGCGCAGGGATTCAACAACACCTTCTCGAGCGCGCTGGGCAACCTGCCCGCGGACCTGTCGGCCTTCGGTCTCGGCGGCTGCAAGCTCGAGATCACCACCGACGCCGTGGTCGCGTTGCCCATCGTGGGTACCAGCGCCGCACTCTCGATCCCGATCCCCAACCTGCCGGCGCTCACCAACCTGAAGTGGTTCGGGCAGGCGCTCACGCTCGATGCGGGCTCGGGCAACGGGTTCGGGACGACGTCCCGCGCGCTGCACGCCGTCCTGGGATCCTGATCGCGAAGTTGTGGAAGGCGTCCACAGGGCGCCAACTGCGGGCGCCCGATCCGGATGCCCTTGGAACGAAGGGGAAGTCCCGCTGCGCTTTTGCGCAGGATTTCCATGCTCCGGGAACTGCGGCAGGAGCCGGGGATTCGTCCCCGGATCCGTCGTCAAGCGATCGCAAGTCCTTGTCCAGCCTCGCGGAGGGATCCCACAACTCCGCGATCTGATCCTAGAGTTCGGCCGGCCCGCCCACGTATCCGAGGAAGGCCGAGGCCACCACGACGAGCGGGCTCGCCAGGTACACCTGTCCAGGCCCCGAGCGACCGGGGAAGTTGCGGTTGATGGCCGACACGGTCACCTGGTTGGGCTTGTCGCTCACGCCGGGCCCGGCCTTGATGCACGCGCCGCAGCTCGGGTCGATGAGCTCGATGCCCGCCGACTCGAACAGCGCGATGTAGCCCATCTTCTCGGCGTAGTCGCGGATGCGCTGGCTGCCGAACTGGATGTAGCACTTCACGGTCGCGGGGATCGCACGGCCCTGGTCGACCGCGCGGCGGACGACCGAGGCGTACATGTCCATGTCCGCCTTCTTGCCGCCGGTGCACGACCCGCCGTAGGCGATGTCGATGGCGACCTTGCCGTGCTTCTGCTGCAGCTCGGTGAGCGGGATGCCGTTGCGGGGGTCGCCTGGGGTGGCGACGGTCGGCACCAGCTTCGCCAGGTCGATGTCGAAGGTCTTGCAGTAGCTGGCGCCGGCATCGGCACGCACCACCTGGGCGGCGATGCGGCTGCGGTCGGCACCGCGCTGGGTGGCGATGTAGTCCACCACCGCGTCGTCGGCCTCGATGATGCCGGTGAAGCTGCCTGCCTCGACGGCCATGTTGGTGAGGGTCGCGCGCTCGTCGAGGTCCATGCCGGTGACGCCCGGCCCGGCGAACTCCAGCACCTTGCCGATGCCGGCGCCGGTCTTGAAGAACTCGTCGCTCAACAGGAAGAGCATCACGTCCTTGGCGCACACGCCCGCAGGCATGGTGCCGCGCAGGTTGACGCGCACCGACTCGGGCACCGTGACGCGCACGTCCTTGGTGAACCACGAGTTGGCCATGTCGGTGGAACCCACGCCGAACGCGAAGCAACCGAGCACGCCTGCCATGCAGGTGTGGCTGTCGGTGCCGATCACCACCTGGCCGGGCTCCGCCACGTCCTCGATGATGATGTTGTGGCAGATGCCCTCGCTGCCCACGAGCTTGCCGCCGCGCTGGACCTCGCCGTAGAGCCGCACGCCCTGCTTCTTCGCGAACGCCTCCTGCACGGTGGCGAGGCTCGCCGCCTGCTCCTTGAGGCCCATCTTCACGTGCGCCTCGGGCATGACGCGGTCCAGGAACGTGAGGTGGTCGCGGAACGCGAACACCGACGCAGGGTCGGTGATCTTCGCGTCGGCGCCGAGGCCCATGCGGAACAGCGCCTCCGCCATCGGCGTGACATACTCGTGGCTGAAGCGCACATCGGTGCGCACGAACAGCGCGTCGCCGGGCTTCACGGCCTCGATGCCGAGGCGGCCGGTCTTGGCATCGGCGATGGCGCGCCGCGCGAGGATCTTCTCGCACAGCGTCATCGCCCTCGCAGCGGTGGTCACCGCGGGCGGGACCGTCTCGCCCTGCAGGCGCGCCTGGTTGTAGGCGAACAAGCCGCCATGGCGCACGACCTCCGTGGCGATGGGATCGAGCCCCTTGGTGAACTCCTCGATCGGGATGGCCTCGCCGCGCTCGATGCGCGGCAGCAGGGAGAAGTCGGTCGAGGTGAGGAGACCGATGTTCTGGCAGTTCTGGCCGTAGATCTTCTCGATGTTCTTGGCGATGACGACCTGTACGCCCGCCTTGAGCTCGGAGTAGGGCGCGGTCTCGCGCGAGCTGCCGCAGCCCTTGGACACGCCGCTCACCACGACGCCGAAGCCACCGTTCTTGATGGCATCCACCTTCACGTTGCCGCCGCGCAACCCCACGAGGCAGTACCGCGCGAGCGTCTCGTCGTAGTAGTAGCAAACCCAGCCGGGCGTCAGCTCGTCGGTGCTGATGTTGTCGACCAGCTTGCGCTGCGGGTCGAAGGCAAGGTTCTTGCCCTCGTAGAGCTGCTGCTTGAGCAACTCGGCGTCCTCCGTGAGGTGGAGGACGCGACCCTGGACCTGGACGGACGTGCGGAGCTTGGTGGACATCGTGTGCTCGTGGTCTGGTGGCTTGGCTGGGTCGCGCTCAGGCGCGCTCGAGGATCATGGCGATACCCTGGCCGCCGCCGATGCAGGCCGAGGCGCAGCCGAGCGCCTTGCCCGTCTGTTCCATCTCGCGCACGAGGGTGAGGAGCAACCGCGTGCCGGTGGCGCCCAGCGGGTGGCCGAGCGCGATCGCGCCGCCGTTCACGTTGCACTTGTTGCGATCGAGGCCGAGTTCCTTCTCGCAGCCCAGGTACTGGGCGCTGAACGCCTCGTTGATCTCGATGAGGTCGAGGTCGCCGACCTTCAGTCCGGCCCTTGCGCAGGCGTTCTGGATGGCGGGAACGGGACCGAGGCCCATGAGCTCCGGCGGCACGCCGGCGAGGCCCCACGAGCGGATGCGCGCCTTGGGCTTCAGGCCCAGTTCCTTCGCGCGGTCGGCCGTGGTCACCACCAGCATGGCAGCGCCGTCGACGATGCCCGAGGCATTGCCTGCCGTGACCGTGCCGTCCTTGCCGAACGCCGGGCGCAGGCCGCTCAGGGCCTGCAAGGTGGTCTCCGGCTTGATGTGGTCGTCCTGGTCCACGACGACTTCCTTGCGGCCCATCATCACGGTCATGGGCGCGATCTCGTCGCGGAACTTGCCTGCCTTCACGGCCGCGGCGCCCAGCATGTGGCTGCGCAGCGCGTACTCGTCCTGTTCCTCGCGCGAGATGCCGACCTTCTTCGCGACGTTCTCGGCGGTCTGCGCCATGAAGAACTTGCAGTACGGGTCGTAGAGCGCAGCGAACAGCAGGTCCTCGATCTTGGGCTCCTGGCCGAAGCGAAAGCCCTCGCGGCCGCCGCGGATCACGTGCGGCACCTGGCTCATGTTCTCCATGCCGCCTGCGAGGCACAGCCGCGCCTCGCCCGCCAGCATCGCGTGCGCCGCGCTCACCACCGACTGGATGCCCGAGCCGCAGATGCGGTTGACGGTGAGGGCAGGCCGCTCGATCGGCACTCCTGCCTTCAGGGCCACGTGGCGCCCGCCGTAGATGGCGTCGCTGGAGCTCTGCGACACGTTGCCCACGAACGTCTCGTCCACCATGGCGGCCTCGACGCCACAGCGCTGCAGCGCGGCCTTGGCGGCATGGGCCGCGAGGTCGATGGCCGTCACGTCCTTGAACTTGCCGAAACCAGGCGTGCCGGAGTATTCAGCCATGGCGGTACGGGCACCGCCGACGATCACGAGTTCGGGTCGCATCCGCGGAGTTTGGGCGAAGCCCCTGCCGGTGGCAAGTTCGGCCCCGGTCCCGGCCGTGCGGGGCCCCGGTTCCCCCGATACCATGCGGCCATGCGGAAGCTGCTGCTGCTGATGGCCCAGTGCCTGCTCGCGCTGGGGTTCGTGTCCTGCGCGAATTTCAACCTCTACAGCGAGGAGGAAGAAGCGGCCCTCGGCGCCCAGTTCTACCCGGAGGCCACGAAGGGCTACCGCGAGATCACGGGCACGCCGGAGGCGGAGATGGTGCAGCGGATCGGCAAGCGCATCGCCGAGGCCTCGGGCAAGGCCAACGACCCCAACTACCAGTGGGAGTTCAAGCTGCTCGACTCGAAGGAGACCGTGAACGCGTTCTGCCTGCCCGGCGGCAAGGTGGCGGTGTTCACCGGACTCCTCGACGTGACGCAGAACGAGGACGGGCTGGCCGTGGTGATGGGCCACGAGGTCGCGCACGCGACCGAGCGCCACGGCGGCGAACGCATGAGCCGCGAGGGCATGCTGCAGGTGGGTCTCGCCGTCGCAGCCGTGGGCCTCGCCGCGAGCGACCTGGACGACGACCAGAAGATCCTGGCGATCGGGCTGCTTGGAGCCGGCGCCACGCTGGGTGTCACCCTGCCCTGGGGCCGCTCCGAGGAGAGCGAGGCCGACGTGGTCGGGCTCCGCTACTCCATCCGCGCAGGCTACGACCCCTGGGAGGCGCCGAGGCTCTGGGAGCGCATGGCCGCGCTGGGCGGCGGCGGCATGCCGGAGTGGCTCAGCACGCACCCCGATCCGTCCAACCGCGCCGAGAACCTGCGCAACCTGATCCCCCAGCTGCTCGCCGAGGAAGGCAAGTCGGCGCCGGCACCGGGGCCGACGAAGCGCATCGACCGCAAGGTGTCGCTGCAGCGCAGCATGGAGCTGCGCAGCGGACTCGGCGGACACGCGTGCAGCGGCTGCTGGCGCGACCTGATGCGCGGCCCCGTGGCCGCGCGCTGAGGCCTCGAGCACGCGCGACGCTCAGCGCTTCGCGATCCCCAGCTTCACGGCTGCGCCGGCGCCCGAACCCACCTTGCCCTCGCTCGCATGCGCGCCCGCAGGCGCGTTGCCGAAGGCGAGCTCCACGGCCAGCACCTGCTCGCACACGTAGTCACGGTGCGCGCCCACTGCGCTGGCCGTGGTCGCGTCGGTCTCGACCCACACGGCAATGCGGTCGCTCACGTGCAGGCCGGCATCCTTGCGGGCCTGCTGCACGAGGCGCACGAAGTCGCGTGCCGCACCCTCGGCCTCGAGCTCGGCGGTGACGTTGGTGTCGAGCACGAGCACGATGTCGTTGGTGGACAGCGCGGCTGCCGTGATGCCGTCCTTCGGCACCAGCTGCAGCACGTACTCGCCCTTCTCCAGCACGGCCCCGCCGATCTCGGCGCGGTCACCGGCGAGCTTCCACGCGCCGCTGCGCGTGGCAGCCAGCACGTCCTTCATGCGCGCGCCCAGCTTGGGACCGAGCGCCTTGGCATCGACCTGCAGGCGGAACGAACCGTAGGCGGCGATGTCGGCTGCGAACTCCACGACCTTCACGTTGAGCTCGTCCTGCAACAGCGACACGAACGGGGCCATGGCCACAGCATCCGCACCGGCGAGCACGACCTTGGGGAGCGGCAGCCGCGTGCGCAGCTTCTTCGCCTCACGCAGCGACAACCCCACCGAGCAGGCATCGCGGATGCGGTCCATCTGCGCCACGAGGGCACGGTCCATCGGCAGCGCCGACACGTCGGGCCAGTCGCACAGGTGCACGGAAGGCTCGCCGGTGAGGCCACGGTGCACCTTCTCGGTGAGGAGCGGCAGCAGCGGGGCCGCGGCGCGGCACAGCAGCACGAGGCAGGTGTAGAGGGTGTCGAACGCATCCTGCTGGTCCTCGGCGCCCGTCTCGCCCCAGAACCGCGGGCGGCTGCGGCGGATCCACCAGTTGTTGAGCGCGTCGAGGTACTCCTTCACCAGGTGGCAGGCCGTGGCGAGGTCGTAGCCGTCCATCGCCAGCTGCACGCCCTCCACCATCACGCGTGTCTTGCCCAGTACGTAGCGATCGAGCACCGAGCGCTGGTCGGAGCGCATGCGCGCCTTCACGCCATCGGTGTTCGCGTACAGGGTGAAGAAGTAGTAGGCGTTCCAGATCGGGTTGAGCACGAGGCGCACGACCTCGGCGATCTGCTTGCCGTCCTTGGCGATCTGCAGGTCGCCGCCGCGCAGGATCGGCGAACTCATCAGGAACCAGCGCAGCGCATCGGAACCGGTGGTCCGGAACAGCTGCTCGGGATCGGGGTAGTTGCGCAGCGACTTGCTGAGCTTCTGGCCGTGCTCGTCCAGCACGACGCCATGGCAGATGACGTTGCGGAACGGCGGCTTGTCGAACAGCGCCGTGGCCAGCACGACGAGCGTGTAGAACCAGCCGCGCGTCTGGGCCACGTACTCGACGATGAAGTCGGCGGGGAAGTGCCCCTCGAACCACTCCTTGTTCTCGAACGGGTAGTGCACCTGCGCATAGGGCATCGAGCCGGACTCGAACCAGCAGTCGAGCACCTCGGGCACGCGGCGCATCATCGACTTGCCAGTGGGGTCGTCCGGGTTGGGACGCACGAGCTGGTCGACGAACGGACGGTGCAGGTCGGTGACCTTCACGCCGAAGTCGCGCTCCAGCTCGGCGATCGATCCGTACACGTCGGTGCGCGGGTACCGCGGGTCGTCGCTCTTCCACACCGGGATGGGCGCGCCCCAGTAGCGGTTGCGCGAGATCGACCAGTCGCGCGCGTTCTCGAGCCACTTGCCGAACTGGCCGTCGCGGATGTGCTCGGGGATCCAGCGGATCGTGGCATTGTGGGCCATCATCCGGTCCTTGATGGCAGTGACCTTGACGAACCAGGCCCCGGGCAGCGCCTTGTAGATGAGCGGCTCGCGGGTGCGCCAGCAGTGCGGGTAGTTGTGCTCGTAGG
Organism: Planctomycetota bacterium; assembly: GCA_041161695.1. Classification (GTDB taxonomy): domain Bacteria; phylum Planctomycetota; class UBA1135; order UBA1135; family UBA2386; genus JBEATZ01. Next base: position 6,822 of record JBEATZ010000107.1, read on the forward strand.
TGACGTGGCGCAGCAGCACGCCGCGCTCCTTGAGCACCTTGATGATGTCCTTGTTGGCATCGAACACGAGCGTGCCCTGCCACTCGGGCACCTCGGCCGTGTAGCGCCCGAGGTCGTCCACCGGGCACACGAGCTCGATGTCGTTCTGCTCGCACACCTTCTGGTCGTCCTCGCCGAAGCCCGGCGCGAGGTGCACGACGCCCGTGCCCTCGGCGGTGTCGACGAACTCGCCGGAGAGCACGCGGAAGCAGTTCTGCCGGCCCGCGAAGTACGGGAACAGCGGCTCGTAGGTGCGGCCGACCAGGTCGCGGCCCTTGAGAGAGCCCACCTGTTCGAAGCCCTCGAGCTCCTTCTTGTAGGCGGCAGCCGTGGCGGCGCCGAGCACGTGGTACGTGCCGTCCTTGCTCACGATCACGTAGTCGATGTCGGGACCGACCGCGAGCGCGAGGTTGGAGGGCAGCGTCCAGGGCGTGGTGGTCCACACCAGCACGCGCAGCGGGCCCGGGTCGCCCTGCCTCGGGTGCAGCGAGAACGCCACGGTGATGGCCGGGTCCTGGCGCGGGCGCGTGGCGTCGTCGATGCGCGTCTCGAAGTTGCTCACGGGCGTCTGCATCGCCCACGAGTACGGCATCACGCGCTGGCCCTCGTACACGAGCCCCTTGGCGTAGAGGGTCTTGAAGGCCCACAGCACGCTCTCCATGTAGGAGAGGTCCATGGTCTTGTAGTCGTTGCCGAAGTCGACCCAGCGCGCCTGGCGGGTGACGTAGGCCTGCCACTCCTTCGTGTACTTCAGCACCGAGCGCCGGCATGCCTCGTTGTAGGTGTCGATGCCGAGCGCGGTGATGGCCTCGCGACCGCTCACCTTGAGTTCCTTCTCCGCCTCCATCTCCGCCGGCAGGCCGTGGCAGTCCCAGCCGAAGCGCCGTTCGACGCGGTTGCCGCGCATGGTCTGGTAGCGGGGCACCACGTCCTTCACGTAGCCGGTGAGCAGGTGCCCGTAGTGCGGCAGGCCGTTGGCGAAGGGCGGACCGTCGTAGAACACGAACTCGCGGGCGGCAGGACGGCCCGCGACCGACTGGCGGAAGGTGTCGTGCGCGCTCCAGTACGCAAGGATCTCCTCCTCGATCCGCGGGAAGCTGGCCTGCGGGTCGACGGACGGATAGGGCGTTGCGCCTGCTGCGGAACTCATGGGGTGGGCAGTGTGGCGATCCCCCATGGCCCGGGCAAGGACGCGCTCCTGCCGAGGAGTCGCGGACGGAATGCCTCCATCGGCCACCTGCGCCACGGGGCCGGGGCAGGGATGCTCGGTGGAGGAGGACGCCATGCCCAGGATCCTTGCTCGCGCCACGGTGTGGATCGCCCTCGCAGCAGCTGCCTGCGAGGATGACCACTTCTCGGTCTCAGGCACCGTGCGGAACGAGTTCGCGCAGCCCCTCGAAGGCATCGAGGTTGCCCTCGAGTGGCCCGAGATCTCCAGCGCCGAACACGTGCTCGTGACGCGCGGGGACGGAACCTACTCGTACTCGTGGGAGGACGTCTACCTGTACGGATCGGTGCTCGCACGCGTACGCATCACGCCGCGCGCAGCAGGCTGGACGTTCACGCCCACCCACCGCGAGTTGCAGGTCGAGGGCGAGGTCACCGGCCTCGACTTCACGGGCACTGCGGCGCCACCAATGCGGGAATGGCTGCTCATCCTCACGTGGGATGAGGCAGGAAATGCGCGGGGCACGTCGCGTTGACGTGCATCGCTCGTGGAGAGAAGCCCGGAGCGGCGTTGCGATGGCCAGCGAGCGAGGCCACGATCCATGCACGTTCCCGCGCCGGCGGCGCGGGCGAGCAGTCAAGGAGACGAGATGAGCAGGATGCGAACAGGGATCGTGGTGTGCGCGGCGGCGGCCTTCGCGGCAGCATGTGGCGGCGGTGGCGGTGACGGAGGCTCCACGGAATCGACCCTGCAGGGCCAGGTCACGGTGCCGGTCGTGGGCGTGCAGGCGCGGCGGGCCGCGGAGCAGGCACGCCTGCCCATGGTTCCGGGCGAGGTCGTGGTGTGGCTCGAACAGCCTGGCGTGGCCCCCGACCTGACGGCGCAGGGTCTCGAGTTGCTGCGCTCGGACCGCGGACCGATTGCCGTGTACCGGGTGCGCGAGGCCATGGGGCTGCCGTCGACGCAGGATGCCGTGCGCCTCGAGCAGAGCGCCGAGTACGCGACGGCACGCGCGGCCCTGACCGTCGAGGATGCCGCGGGGATCCGCGACGCGGAGCCCAACTTCGTCTACCGGCACACGGGCATGGGCACCGCGGTTGCCGGCGGCGGCGGCACCGTGCCCAACGACCCGTTCCTCAGCTTCCAGTGGCACTACGACCAGCTCAACCTGCGCCAGGCGTGGGGCATCACGCAGGGCAGCACCAACGTGGTGGTGGCGGTCATCGACACGGGCATCAAGGCCGCGCACCCGGACTTCGATCCCGCGCGCTTCGTACCGGGCTTCGACATGATCCTCGATCCCGCGGTCGCCGGGGACGGCAACGGCCGTGACCCCAACCCCGAGGACGTGGGCGACGGCGACGGGCTCCAGCCCAGTTCGTTCCACGGCACCCACGTGGCAGGCACCATCGGTGCGCGCACCAACAACTCGCTCGGCATCGCCGGCGTGGACTGGAACTGCAAGCTGATGATCCTCCGCGCCCTCGGCAAGGGCGGCGGCACCAACGAGGACATCGCCAACTCCATCCTCTTCGCCGCGCGGCTCACCAACGCATCCGGCACGCTGCCGGCCCAGCGCGCGGACGTGATCAACATGAGCCTCGGCGGGCCGGGCTCCAGTTCGCTGCTCACCAACGCCTGCAACGCCGCCGATGCCGAAGGCTGCCTCATCGTCGCAGCTGCAGGCAACGACAACACCAGCACGGCGTTCTCGCCCGCATCGATCCCGGTGGTGCTGTCGGTGGGCGCCACCGACCTCGCCCGCAGGCGCGCCCCCTACTCCAACTTCAGCAACACGATCGACCTGTGGGCGCCGGGGGGCAACATGGCCGCCGACCTGAACGGCGACCAGCGGCCGGACGGCGTACTGTCCAACATGGCCACCGACACGGGCACGTTCCTGTTCGCCTTCGAGAACGGCACGTCGATGGCGAGCCCGCACGTGGCGGGCGTGGCGGCCCTGCTGAAGGCCGCGAACCCCGTGCTCACCAACAGCAACCTGCGCGCCGCGCTCACCGGCAACAGCCAGGCAGGCGTGTGCCTGCCCAACAACGGCCGGCGCATGGACGCGCGCGCGGCCGTGGCGGCGGCGGCGGGCGGCGGTGGCC
>JBEATZ010000133.1:0-3789 GCA_041161695.1 Planctomycetota bacterium
CTCGTGCTTCAGGCGGGCCACCGCCTCCAGCACGTTGTCGAGGTTGTGGCTGGGCTCGCCCATGCCCATGTAGACGATGCGCTCGATGGGCATGCGCCTGCGCGCGTGCACCACTTGTTCGACGATCTCCTCGGCATCGAGGTGGCGCTCGACGCCGTACATGCCGCTCGCGCAGAACCTGCAACCGACGGCGCAGCCCACCTGCGAGCTCACGCACACGGCGCCCACAGGCATGGCCACGGTCTCGACGCGCTTGCCGTCCTGCAAGCCGATCACCATGCGCACCGTGCCGTCCGCCGAGCGCGCTTCCTCCACCACGCTCGTGGCGAGGCCGGTCTCGTACCAGCGGTCGAGCGCCTCGCGCTCCGCAGGCGACAGCGTGTGGCCCTGCCGGTCGAAGTCCTCGACTGCGGGTCGCCTGCCTTGCGCCGTCACACGCGCGGCGATCTGCGCCTTGCGGGGCGCGAGGAACGTGGCGAGGTCGAGCAACCCGCGCGGGGCCATGGCCGTCATCTCCCGCTCACCAGCCGCGCGCGGTGCGCAGCACGGTCACGTGGGCCGTGTGGTGGCGCGAGTGCCACGAGTACAGCGCCAGCAGCTGGTCGATGGTCAGCAGGCCCGAAACCGGGTGCACGATGCGCCGACCGAATGCCTCGGCAGGCAGCGACCGCAGGCACGCGACCCAGCGCTCATGGGCGCCCTCGAGCATGCGCAACGATGGCTCGAGGGGCCCCTTCACGTCGGCGAGTTCGGCCCAGAGCCGCTCATCCCACGTCTTGATGGTCGGCTCGTGCTCGGTGAGCGCGAGCTTGGTGCGCACATAGGCCTGCACCTGGCTGTCGGCCACGTGGTGCACGACCTGCCGCACGGACCAGCCGCCCTCGCGGTACGGCGTGTCGAGCTGCGCATCGTCGAGGCCGTGGACGGAGGCGCGCAGCAGCGCCGGCGCCGCAGCAAGGTCGGCAACGTGACGGGCGCGCGTGGCCTCGTCGACGGTCGTGGGGCGCTCGAACTTGCCGATCGGGTAGCGCGGGTCGTTCATGTCCGGCTCACTTCTCGCCTTCGACGGCTGACGGTTCCACGCGCACGAGCACAGCCGACGAGTCGACGATGGCGCCCTCGGCAGCAGCCACCTCGACGACGATGCCACCAAGGCCCGCCGTGAGCTTGTGTTCCATCTTCATGGCCGTCATCACGACCAGCACCTGGTCGGCGGCCACGCGGTCGCCGACGGCGCACTGCAGCTTGGTGACGGTGCCGGTCATGGGCGCGCGCACCCTGCCGTCGGCACCGCCGCCCGCGCTGCCTCCGCGCGCAGCAGGCACCTCGAGCTGGTGCGTGCGGCCCGCCACGCGCACCTGGTAGCCCTCGCCCGCGGGGGCGCCGTGGGCCACGGTGGCGGCGCCGGCATCGGGCCCGACGGGCACGAGCCGCAAGGCGCCTGGACCCAGCGCGCCGACGCGGAACTCCATCACCCGTGCGCCCACGCGCACGCGCCAGTGGTCGCCGCCCACGTGCTCGGCGCGCACGGCAACCGGCTTGCCGTCCACCACGTATTCACGCGACAGGCTCATGCGCCACCTCCGCCCACGCGGAAGCCCGCGAGCTCGGTCCACACTGCGGCCGAACGGCGCACGGCGGCGCCGCCAGCTGCCGGCGCGCCGCGCGCAGGCGCGACTGCCTGGCACAGCACCGCGGCAGCGAGTGCGAGGTCGTCCGGCGCCGTGCCGGGACCGGCTGCGAGGTCGGGGCGCTTGCCCAGCATGTCGATGCTCATGCGACCAGCCCGGAACTCCGGGTCGTCGACGATGCGGCGCAGGAAGTCCACGTTGGTGGGGATGCCGAGGTACGCGCTCTCGGCGAGCGCCTGCGACATGCGGATGCACGCGCTCTCGCGGTCGGGGGCGTGGACGATGAGCTTGGCGAGCATCGAGTCGTAGTGCACCGGCACCTCCCAGCCCGAGTACACGCCCGAGTCGACGCGGATGCCCGGACCCGAGGCCTCGCGCACGAGGCGCAGCGGTCCGGCGGCAGGCAGGTAGCCCTGCTCGGGCGACTCGGCGCAGATGCGCGCCTCGATCGCATGGCCGCGCGGCCGCAGGTCGCGTCCCGCCAGCAGCTCGGCGAGCTTCGCGCCTGCCGCCACCTGCACCTGCAGGTGCACGAGGTCGACGCCCGTGACCAGCTCGGTCACCGGGTGCTCGACCTGCAACCGGGCGTTCACCTCGAGGAAGTAGAAGTTGCCCTTGTCGTCGAGCAGGAACTCGGCGGTGCCGGCGTTGTCGTAGCCCACGGCCTTGGCGAGCTTCACGGCTGCCTCGCCCATGCGCTTGCGCAGCGCCTCGTCGACGGCCACGGACGGGGACTCCTCCAGCACCTTCTGGTGGCGACGCTGCATCGAGCACTCGCGTTCGTGCAGCGACACCACGTTGCCGTGCGTGTCGCCCATCAGCTGGATCTCGATGTGACGCGCAGGCGCCACGGCGCGCTCGACGATCATGCGGTCGTCGCCAAAGGAGGCCTTGGCCTCACGCCTGCCTGCCGCGATCGCATCGGCCAGGTCCTCTTCGCGGTCGACCCGGCGCATGCCGCGCCCGCCGCCGCCCGCGCTTGCCTTGATCATCACCGGCAGGCCGATGCGGCGCGCGGCTGCGAGCAGCGAGGCATCGCCGTCGTCCTGCTCGGTGCCCGGGATGACCGGAACGCCTGCACGCACCGCCTCCTCGCGCGCGGCCTTCTTCGAGCCGAGGCGATCCATGGCCCCTGGATTCGGCCCGATGAACACGAGACCTGCATCTCGCACCGCCCGGGCGAATGCAGCGTTCTCGGACAGGAAACCATAGCCAGGATGGATGGCCTGCGCACCCATCGCCTTGGCGGCGGCAAGGATCTTTCCGCCGTCGAGATAGCTCTCCGCTGCCGTGTTCCCGCCGAGCGCGAATGCGTGGTCGCAGGCGAGCACGTGCGCGCAGCGACGGTCGACCTCGCTGTGCACGGCAACCGACTCGATGCCGAGTTCGCGCAGTCCGCGGGCGACGCGCACGGCGATCTCGCCGCGGTTGGCGATCAGCACGCGCCGGAAGGGTGGGTTGGCAGCCATGAGGCGCGCACCTTACCCGGTGGCGCGCACCCATCCAGCAGCCGCATCCACTTCGAGCATCATGCCGTCGCGCAGCACCGTACGCGCGCCATGCACGTTGGTGACCGCGGGCAGCCCCACCTCGCGCACGAGGATCGAACCGTGCGAGAGTTCGCCGCCGGTCTCCACCACGACAGCATCGACCTGCCGAAGCAAGGGGATCCATCCAGCATCGATGGCAGGGGCGACCAGAACGAGCGGGATGCCCGCTTGCCGCGGCGGCACTGCGGCGCGAGGGTCCGCGGCGAGCCAGGCCACGCCCCGAACGGTACCGCGCGTGAGGCCGAGGCCCTTGAGCTCGGCCTGCCCGGGGTCGGTCGCTGGCGGACAGGAGCGCCAGCCGCTGCGCAGGAAGACGTCGGGCAACACGAGTGCTGCCTCGGCCGCGATCTCGGCATGCCGTCCTGCGGCAAACGCGGCATCGAAGGTGGCACCTGCATCGAGCTGGACCAGTTCGGGTGGCGTGAGGGAGAACACGAGATCCGCGTCGGCAAGCCTGCCTGCGTCGCACAGCCTTGCAGCGTGCCCGAGCAGCGACTGGCGGATGGCGGCGAAGCAGCGCATGGCATCGTGGCGCAGCTGTTCGCGGGCGGCGAGCGGGCGGCGCGCGAGCCACCACAGCGGCGCGCACAACATGCCGCGCAACGTGC
>JBEATZ010000158.1:0-3877 GCA_041161695.1 Planctomycetota bacterium
GGAAGAAGCCGTGCGCCCAGGTCGCGTCGCCCCACGACGCGAGCACGCGGTGGCCGGTGACGGTGAGGGCCGCTCCCACCGTCGACTGGCTCGCGGTGAGTGCGATCTGCGCCGCGAGCACGCGGCTGCCCGGCGGCAGTGCGGCTGCGACGTCGAAGCGCAGCACCGCGCGGCGGATCCTGCCGAAGGCATTGTTGCCCACGAACACCCCGACGCCGGCTCCGTTGGAGATGCCGCCCGAGAGGTCCTCGTACAGCGTGTTGTCGGCCGCGCAGGGGATGCTCACCGTCGCCTGAGCACGCAACGCCGCATGCGCCAGCAGGGCGGGCAGCAGGCAGGCGAGGAGTCGGGCGGCAGGGCTCATGGGTTGGGCGGCGATTCTGTTGGCACCGTCCCTGGCCGTCCAGCCCCGCGGCTCGGGACGGGGCCCCGCTCAGCCCTTCTGGGGCTTGAGCACGGCTTCCATGACGCGCTCGAGGGTGAAGCTGCCCGGCTTCTGGCGCGGCGGGAACTCGCGGAAGCTCTGCAGCCACTGCCCGACGTAGGCGCCAGCCGGGGCGATCACGAACATGTGTTCGAGGTACCAGCGCTGGTAGTCCATGCCGATGTCATGGGCCAGTTCGAAGGGATCCATGCGCAGGTTGGTGACGATGGGCGCTCGCAGTTCCTCGAAGGGGGTCTGCCACACGTGCATGCCATGCGCCTTCTGGACGAGGAAGGTGATCTTCCAGTGGTCGTAGCGCAGTGCGGCCGCGGAACCATCGTCCGTCCAGTAGAGGAACTCACGACGGGGCCAGGGGTCGGTGCCGCGCAGTGCCGGACCGAGGTCGTAGCCGTCGATGTGCACCTTGTAGTTCGTGCCGCCGATCGTGCGCCCCTTCAGCAGGTCCTGCTTGATCGTCGTGTCGCCCGCCGCTGCCGCCAGCGTGGGGAACATGTCCTCATGGGAGCCGATGTCGTTCACGACGGTGCCGGGCTTCACGACCCCGGGCCAGCGCACGAAGCAGGGCACGCGGTATCCACCCTCCCACTGCGTGTTCTTCTCGCCGCGAAACATCGTCGTGCCGCCATCGGGCCAGGTGAAGGCCTCGGCGCCGTTGTCGGTCGAGTACATGACGATCGTGTCCTTCTCGACGCCCAGTTCGCGCAGTTTGGCGAGCAACTGACCCACATGCTGGTCGTGCTCGACCATGCCGTCTGCGTAGATGCCGAAGCCCGTCTTGCCGGCAACGCCTTCCTTCAGGTGCGTGAAGATGTGCATCCTGGTGGAGTTCCACCAGACGAAGAACGGCTTGTCCTCCTTGACGGACCGCTCCATGAACGCGAGCGCCTTCGCGTTGACCTCCTCGTCGATGGTCTCCATGCGCTTGCGCGTGAGGGGGCCGGTGTCGGTCATGCGGCCGTCGGCGAAGCTGTGGATCACGCCGCGCGGACCGAAGCGCTTCCGGAACTCCGCGTTCTTCGGGTAGTCGGGATGCTCCGGCTCCTCCTCGGCATTGAGGTGGTAGAGGTTGCCGAAGAACTCGTCGAAACCGTGCCGCGTGGGCAGCATCTCTTCGCGGTCGCCGAGGTGGTTCTTGCCGAACTGGCCGGTGCGGTAGCCCTGTGCCCGCAGCACGGTGGCGATCGTGGGGTCCTCCTTCTGCATGCCCTCGGGGGCGCCCGGCAGGCCGACCTTGGTGAGGCCCGTGCGGATGGGGGACTGGCCGGTGACGAAGGCTGCGCGACCTGCGGTGCAGCTCTGCTGGCCGTACCAGTCGGTGAACATGGCGCCCTCGCGGGCGATGCTGTCGATGTTGGGCGTGCGGTAGCCCATCATCCCCATGTTGTGGGCGCTCACGTTGAACTGACCGATGTCGTCGCCCCAGATCACGAGGATGTTGGGCTTCTTCTTCGGGGCTTCCTGCGCGCGCACGCTCGTGTACGGGATCAAGGAAGCGAGGGCGATCAGGAGGGCATGAAGTGCGGCGCACGTGAAGCGCGGCACCTTGGGAAAACGGGCAAGGCGGTGCATGGTGAAGTGGTCCTCGACGAACAGGTTTGTCCGTGCGGTGGGAGGTGTCCAGGTGGATGAGCCGCGGGTCAATACGCCCTTGTCCACTCTGGTCCCTCCATGCGGAGTGTGACCACGCCTCCTTGCAGGCGCTGATAACGTTCGATCTCCGGGGTGGTTGGCGTGGTGCGACCCGTCGGCATGCGTCAGCACACGATGCCGAGTTCGCGCTCGCGCGGCACCGCCAGCACGTTGTGCAACCGGCGCGCCACCATCGAGTCCACGTCGTAGTCGCGGAACCTGCCGCGATCGAGCCACACCAGCCGGTAGCCCAGTTGTTGCAGGAAGGCGACGGTCTCCCTGCCACTGCTGCCGCCGCGGCGCAGCGCCTGCTCGTTGAGCTCGAACAACACTGCAGGGCGGTGGCGGCGCAGCAGCTCCGTGGCGCCGCGCAGCACCTGCAGTTCGAGGCCCTCGACGTCGATCTTCACGAAGTCGAGCCGCGGCGTGGTGGCCAGCACGTCGTCGAGGCGCCGCACCTCCACGGGCGTACCCGTGGTCGCAGGCTCGCTGGAGAGGTAGGCGGAACCGGGGTTGCCGGGGATCGCGACCTGCAGGCTGGCGGTGGTCGCGCGGTCGCCGAGGCCGCAGGCGTGCACGGTCACGTTGTCGGCGCCGCTGAGTTCGACGTTGCGGCGCAGGCAGCCCAGCATCTCGGGCGAGGGCTCGAACACGTGCACGGTGCCTTCGGGGACTGCGGCAGCGAACGCGAGCGCCGTGGTGCCGATGTTGCCGCCGATGTCCGCGACCACGCCGTCGCGCGGGCACACGCGCTGGCACGCGTAGCCCACCTCGTTCTCGCCGGGGCCGTAGCACAGCGCGAGCACGTCGGTGAGTCGCGACAGGTCGAGTTCGAGGACGATGCGCGGTGCGAAGCGCACCAGCAGGCGGTCGGGTCCCTTGCGCGGAACGGCGCCGATCCACCGCACGACGTTCCACACCGCGCGCCAGCGCCTCGAGTCGAACCACGTCGAGCGCGAGCGCGAACAGTGCGACCAGAACCACCGCGGCACGCGGGCCACGGCGGGTAGCGCCGGTAGCAGCGCACGCCGGAACAACGGCAGCGCCGCTGGGTCGAGCGGGTGGAACTGCATGGGGAGGGCGCCCCGGAACCGGGAAGGAGGGTGGTGCTGCAGGGGAGGTGGGACTGCAGCGCGGTTCCGAAGCCGGTGCAGGGTCGCGCTCCTTGCCGGAACGGTCAATCCCTCGGACGGTCTGACAGCGAGCAGCGCGCGGCGACTCATCCGCTCGGGCGCAGCCGTGACACGGTCGACTGCCAGCGCATCGTTGACCCGGTCGCGCGGGGCGGAGAGCCTGTCCTCCGTGACCACGCCCTATCTCGCCGAACGGCGCAACGAACTGCTGCACACCTACCGCGACGGACTCCTGCAGGACGTCATGCCCTTCTGGCTCCGGCACGGCATCGACCGGGAGCACGGCGGCGTGCTGTCGGCGCTCGGCAGGCGCGGCGAGGTGGTGGACACCGACAAGGCCGTGTGGATCCAGGGCCGCGCAGCTTGGATGTTCGGCACGCTGCACAACACGGTGGAACGGCGGCCGGAGTGGCTCGAGGCCTCGTTGTCCTGCGCGCGCTTCCTGCGCGATCGCTGCACCGCGCCGGGTGGCAAGCTGTACTTCACGGTGACGCGCGAGGGCAAGCCGCTGCGCATGCGCAGGTACGTCTACTCGGAGAGCTTTGCGGCGATCGGCTACGGCGAGGCGTTCCGCGCCACCGGCGAGGCCGAGTGGCGCGACCGCGCGCTGGCTGCCTTCGACCTGTACGTGAAGTTCTCGCGCGAGCCCGGCCACATCCCGCCCAAGGTG
>JBEATZ010000180.1:0-12835 GCA_041161695.1 Planctomycetota bacterium
CATGAAGCCGTCGGTGTCCCACTTGCCGTCCTCGTCCTGGTGGTTCTTGAGCCACTCGAGGCCGAGTTCGAGGGCGCGGGCCGTGGCCTTGCCACCGGCGCCACCACCACGACCACCGCCACGGCCCGCGCCATCGAACTCGGCCTCGAGTGGCTCAAGAACCACCAGGACGAGGACGGCAAGTGGGACACCGACGGCTTCATGAAGCACGACAAGGAAGGTGAACCCTGCGACGGCCCCGGCAACGGCGTGCACGACGTGGGCGTCACCGGCCTCGCGCTCCTCGCCTTCCTGGGCGACGGCAGCACCATGCGCCAGGGCGCCTACAAGGAGAACATCAAGCGCGGCGTGATGTGGCTGCGCGAACAGCAGAACCCGGACACGGGCCTGTACGGCACCAACGCCAGCCACGACTTCATCTACAGCCACGCGATCGCCGCCTACGCGATGATCGAGGCGTACGGCCTGTCGCAGTACAGCACGCTGAAGAAGAACGCCCAGCTGGGTCTCAACTACCTCGAGTCACACCGCAACCCGTACGCCGTGTGGCGCTACCAGCCGCGCGACAACGACAACGACACCTCGGTCACCGGCTGGGGCGTCATGGCCTACGAGTCGGGCAAGTACTTCGGCCTGCAGGTCAACGACGCCGCCCTGAAGCTGTGCGCCACCTGGTTCGACCAGGTGACCGACAGCACCGGCCGCGCTGGCTACAGCAAGATCGGTGAGCCGAGCTCGCGCCATCCGGGCGACCACGGCACGCGCTTCCCCGTCGAGAAGGGCGAGGCGATGACCGCGGTGGGCCTGTTCTGCCGCTTCTTCATGGGCCAGGATCCCAAGGAGACGCCGGTCATGAACGCCGCTGCGGACCTGATCCTCAGCAAGCCCCCGATCTGGGACCCGAAGGCCGGCACCATCGACCACTACTACTGGTACTACGCGACCTACGCGCTGTTCCAGATGGGTGGCCGCCACTGGCAGGAATGGTCCAAGAAGCTCACCGAAGCCGTCGTCAAGCCGCAGCGCATGGACGGCAACTTCAAGGGCTCGTGGGACCCGCTCTGCGCCTGGGGTGAGGACGGCGGCCGCGTCTACTCGACCGCGACCCTCGTGCTGACCCTCGAGGCCTACTACCGCTACACGAAGCTCGTGCGCGGCAAGTGAACCGGGCGCCCGGGTGCGACCCGGGCCCCCCAACGAAGAACGGCAGCCCACCGTGGCTGCCGTTTTTCGTTGGTGCACGGTGTGCGCGGGAGCATGCCGGTGCCGACGAGGAGCCTGGGGCTCACCCGCGACGGAACCCGGGCCCGAAGGCACACGCGGGCAGGGGTGCGGGGCGCAGGCCGTGGCGGCGCGCCCCGGCAACGGGGCTCAGCCGGTCAGGCGAGCTTGGCGATCGCCGTGGCGATCTGGCTCTTCTTGCGGGAGGCGTTGTTCTTGTGGATCACGCCCTTCTCCGCGGCCTTGTCGGCGCTCTTGACCGCCTTGAGGGCGAGTTCCTTGGCCTTGGTCTTGTCGCCGGCCTTGATGGCGGCCTCGAGGGCCTTCATCGTCGTCTTCAGGACCGACATCTTCGCCTTGTTGGCGATGCGGTTCTTCTCGCTCTGACGAGCGCGCTTGAGAGCTTGCTTGCTGTGTGCCATGGGGTTCTAGGGTATCAGGATTTGGAGTTCTTCAGGGCAGCAACCTTCTGGGCCACGTCACGGAAGCCGATGTCCTGCTCCATGATGCGGGCGAACTGCTCCATCGCGGCGTCGCGACGGCCCAGTGCCAGGTGGATGTTGCCGAGTTCGTAACGGGCGTCCTTGGCCATCGGGCTGTCGCCGGCGGCGGCCAAGACCTTTTCGTACTGCCCCAAGGCCATCTCGGGGAGTTCCTTGCGCTGGAACGCACGCCCCAGCAGGAAGTGGGCCTCGGTGCGGCGGCGCGGGTCCTTCACGGCCTGCTGCAGCTCGGCGATCGACCCGTCGACGTCCCCCACCTCCAGCAGGGCTGCGCCCAGGCGGTGGCGGAGGTCGAGGTCGGCGGGGTTGCGCTGGTTGCGGCGGCGGAACTCGGCCACCCTGGCCTCCTCCAGCAGCTTGCTGGCGCGGGCCGCGGCGGCCTCGTCGCCGCGCTTGCGGGCCTTCTGCACCATCTGCTCCTGCAGCCGCAGCCGCAGGTCGCCGGCCTGGTCCTGCAGGTCGGCATCGGTGGGGTTCACGGCGCAGGCGCGCTCGATGCAGTCGAGTGCGCCCTGCACGTCCTGCTGCAGTTCGCGCAGCCGCGCCACGCGCTTCAGCAGGTTGAGGTCGTCGGGGCTTCCGCCCAGCTTGGCCTCGAGCTGCTCCAGCTCCGAGGCGACCTCGGTGGCGTCCATCTGGAGCCGGTCCTGCCGTTCCAGCTGGCGCTGCTGTTCCTTGTCCTTGATGAGCTCGCGCGAGCTCTTCGCCTGCTCGATGCCGGTGCTGCGCAGCGCGCCCTCGGCGGCGAGGTCCTTGCGGCGCTTCAGCGACTCCTGGTCGCGCGGGTCGATCTTGAGCGCCTGCTCGTACATCGCCAGCGCCTCCTGCAACCGGCCCTGCTCGTACAGCAGTGCACCGGCGCCGCGGGCTGCCGGCAGGCAGCGCGGCTGGGCCACGGCATAGGACTGCAGCACGGCCAGCGCGCCCTTGCGGTAGCCGGCGCGCTGCAGGCACTCGGCGAGCGCGAGGTTGGCGCCCTCGTGCAGCGGGTCTGCGGCGAGGTAGCGCTCGTAGGCATTTGCCGCGCCCGCGGGGTTGCGGCAGACCTTCAGCACCGCGGCCACCAGCAGGTTCACACCGCTCGTCAGCATCGCCGTCGCGCGCGAGGCGGGCTTCTGGGCAACCTTCTGGAACAGCGCCTCGCGCAGGCCACGGCGCGCCTGCTCGTGGTCGGGCTGGATGGACAGCAGCTGGCTGTAGACCTTGATGGCAAACGGGTACTGCCGCCGCTTGACGGCGTCCGCTGCGTTCTCGAGGTGCTTGCTGAGGTCCATGGGGTGCCGGGACAAGGGGTCCGGGCCGATTTGGGGGGCGGGGAGAGTACCCAGCGGCGCCACGAGGGGCAACCGCCGCCCTCGCCCGGATCTTGCCCCGGAGCCTGCATGGGCTAGTGTCCCCCGACCCCATGGACATCGTGCTCTATCCGGACCCGGTCCTGCGCCGCGGCGGCAAGGAAGTGACCGTCTTCGACGCGGCCCTGCGGGAGACCGCGGCCAGGATGGTCGAGGCCATGTACGGCGACGACGGCTGCGGCCTCGCCGCCCCGCAGGTGGGCCTCGAGCTCAAGCTGCTGGTGCTCAACCCCACCGCCGACCCCAACGACCGCTCCCAGGAGATGGTCCTCGTCAACCCCAAGGTGACCCAGCGCAAGGGTTCGGAGTGGGAGGCGGAGGGCTGCCTGTCGTTCCCCGGCATCCATGCCGAGGTCGAGCGGTACACCAGGATCACGGTGAGCTACCAGGACCTCGACGGCAAGCCGCAGGAACTGCGGGCCGAGGGGTTCCTCGCCCGCGTGATCCAGCACGAGATGGACCACCTCTCGGGCGTGCTGTTCGTCGACCGCTTCTCGCCTGCGGACAAGATCCGCGTGCGCGCGCAGCTCGAGGACCTGGAGGCGCGCTACCGCCGGCAGCTGGCCGCCCCGAAGGCATGAGGCCCTCCCCGTGCGCCTGATCGAGGGGCTCGATGCGCTCCTTGCGCTCGACCTGCACGCGCTCTACGGCACGAGCCTCGCGGCGCACTCCGTGGTCGCGGTGGGCGTGTTCGACGGCGTGCACCTCGGGCACCAGCGGCTGTTGCACGACCTGCTGGAGATGGCCTCGACACGCGGCGGCGTCCCCACCGTCGTCACCTTCCGCAACCACCCCGACGAGTTGCTGCACGGCACGCAGCCGCAGTTGCTCGTGAGCGTCCCCCACCGGCTGCGGCTGCTGCGGCGCGCGGGCGTGCAGCGCCTCGTGCTGCTGGACTTCGAGCCGCGCCTGCAGGCGATGACCGCGCGCGCCTTCGCCGAAGATGTGCTCGTCGCGCGCCTGCACGCCCAGGCCCTGCTGCTCGGCTACGACTCGGCCCTCGGCCGCAACCGCGAGGGCACGCCCGAGCGCTTCGCCGAACTCGGCACGGAACTCGGGTTCGAGGTGCGGCGCGGCGAGCCGTTCCTCGTCGACGGCAAGGTGGTGTCCTCCACCGCGATCCGGGGCGCCATCACCTCGGGCGACCTCGCCCTCGCGCAGCGCTACCTCGGCCGCTGGCCGTCGACCTTCGGCACGGTGGTGCGCGGCGACGGGCGCGGGCGCGGCCTCGGCTGGCCCACCGCCAACCTCCTGCCGCAGGCGAGCGTGCTGCCGCCTGCGGGCGTGTATGCCGTGCAGGTGATCCTCGACGGCAACGTGCACGGCGGCATCGCCAACCTCGGCGTGCACCCGACGTTCGGCGCCGCGCAGCACCAACTGCTGGAAGTGCACCTCTTCGACTTCGACGCAGACCTGTACGGCAGGGAACTGGAGGTCTGCTTCCTCGCGCGGCTGCGCGGCGAGCAGCGCTTTGCGGGAGCGGAGGCGCTGAAGGCGCAGGTGGCCGCGGACGTGGAACGCGCACGCGAGATCCTGCGGTCGTGAATGGCGGGCCAGGGGCGTGAGGTCGTTGGGGCGCGAGGCGGAGCAGGGCGCGCGCCGCGTCCCTCCGAGGTCTTGAGCCTCAGCGCAGTGCCGGCAGGTCCGCGACCGCGAGCCGCGAGCCCGGCTTCACGAACACCATCTGGCAGACGCCGAGGTGCCGCTCGGCGAAGCCGCCCTCGCAGTACGCGAAGTACCACTCGTAGGCGCGCAGCAGGGTCTCGGGGTAGCCGAGTTCGAGTGCGTCGTTCCACCGCTCGCGCAGCGCCACGCGCCAGCGCCGCAGCGTCTCCGCATAGTGGTCGCCGATGTTCTCGAGGTGGAACAGCCGCAGGTCGGTTGCCTTGGTGGCTGCGTCGACGAGCGCGGTGACCGAGGGGATGAAGCTGCCCGGGAAGATGTGCTTCTGGATGTAGTCCACGCTGCGCAGCGCGGCCTGGTAGTACTGGTCAGCAAGCGTGATGGCCTGCAGCACCATGGCGCCGCCCGGCTTGAGCAGGCTGCTGCACTTGTCGAGGTAGCCCTCGAGGTACTGGTGCCCCACGGCCTCCACCATCTCGACGCTCACGAGCTTGTCGTAGCGGCCGGAGAGGTCGCGGTAGTCCGACTCCAGCAGTTCGATGCGGTCGCCGAGTCCCGCCGAGGCGATGCGCTCGCGCGCCACCTGCGCCTGCCGCCGCGAGATCGTCGTCGTGGTGACGCGCGCGCCGAATCGTTCTGCAGCGCACATCGCCATCGAGCCCCAGCCGGTGCCGATCTCCACCACGTGGTCCGCGGGCCCGAGGGCCAGCTTGCTGCACAGGCGCTCGAGCTTGGCCTGCTGAGCCTGTTCCAGCGACACCTGCTCGCTCGCGAAGATCGCCGACGAGTAGGTCATGGTGGGATCGAGGATCAGGCTGAAGAAGTCGTTGCCGAGGTCGTAGTGCGCCGCGATGTTGCGACGGCTGTTGCGGCGGTGGTTGCGGTTGCACCAGTGGGCGAAGCGGGCCAGCGGCTGCGTGAGCCGCGCGAGCCCGGACTCGACCCCGTCGAGCACCTCGCGGTCGCGCACGAACAGCCGCACGAGCCGCGCAGGCTCGGTGCAGGTCCAATGCCCGGCAATCCAGCTCTCGCCGGCACCCAGCGAACCAGCCAGGGCGACCGCCTTCCAGAAGGCCCCGTCGTGCACCTCGAGGCTCACGGTCCCGAGCGGCCCGTGCGGGTTGCCCAGCACGCTCTCGGCATCGCCCTCGCGCACGGCAACAGCACCCGACCGCAGGCCCTCGAAGCGCCGCAGCACCCGTGCCCGCAGCCAAGACTGCACGAGGGTCCGGGGACGGCTTTCGCTGCGGCTAGCGGCCAGTTGGGTCATGGGGCAGGGACGGTGCGTTTCTTCGGGTGCGTGTGGAACGGCACCCGCTTCAGCCAGAGGAGCAGGGCGTTCCAGTGTATGGCCAAGGTGACCTTGGCGGTCATCCAAGGATGCAGAACCAGGGCGCGCGCCAGGTTGGCTCCGGTGAGCGGTTGCCTCCGGAGCGCAAGACGCGCCCCGAACCACACCCTGCCCTCGCGGCGGTTGACCATGTCCACCTCGTGGGTCTCGCCGGGGACGGTGAACTGCCAGGCGTAGTCCATCTCCATGGGCAGGAAGGGGCTCACGTGGAACTCCTTGGCGAAGCCGCGGCGCAGCGGCGCACCCGCGGGCGCCGCAGGGTCCGCCTGCACGAGGTAGCGATGGCGCTCCTTCCACGGCGTGTTGGTGATCTCGGCGAGGACCGACACGAGGCGACCCGTGCGGTCATGGCAGTGGTAGAAGGTCACCGGGTTGAAGCAGTAGCCCCAGTACCGCAGGCCCGTGAGGATGCGGACCGGACCCTCGGGCCGCCCCCCGCCGAGCCGCTCGACCTCGTCGAGCACGGCCTGCTTCAGAGGCACGTGGGCGGGCCCGAGGTAGTCGGCCCGGCGGAACCAGGCCGGCGCCGGGCGCCGCGCCGACCAGAACCAACGACCGTCCAAGGCCTGCGGCAGCTCGTCCAGGTCGAGGCCGACGAGGAACAACCGGTACCGGAATCCGTGCGGGACCGGCAGGTGCCGCTGGTGCTCCACCACGCCCACCCACAGGGCACTGGCGAGGGAGCGAGCATCGGGCTGGCCGGGGCGAGAAGGCACACAGCGCAGCATGCGCCCTCGACGCCGGGCGGTCGAGGTTTTGGGGCAAGAGCCCCTGCATCCCGGGGTCTCGGCCCGGGGCACCGGGAAAGAGACCCCACCCTCTACGGATTCCAGCGGGCTAGACTCTTCGGATCGATCCGCGCAAGGTGCTCCGATTCGTTGGCTCCTTTGTGACCACTCCATGAACCTCAACTCATTGCTTCCCTTGTCTTTCCTGCTGGGCCTTGCCTGCGCAGGTTCCCTTGCCATGCCGGTTTCCGCGCAGAAGCAGGCTCCGGAATCCGTGCTGCAGGAGGCTGCCTGGCGCAGCACGCCCGCCTGGCAGGACTTCGTCCAGAAGTACAGCTCCGCGTGGCAGGTGGAGTGGCACCCCGCCACCTCCTCCCCGAAGGCACTGTGGGGCAAGGGCGTCCCGATCGCCGACTGGCGCGAGAACTCCATCCAAGAGGCTCGCCGCCACGCGCACCAACTCCTTCAGGACCACGCCGCGCTGCTGCGCACGGCCGGCTCGGAGTTCCGCGAGACCATCGGCGCGCGGATGCACAAGACCTGGACCTTCACGTTCCAGCAGTACCACCAGGGCCTCGAGGTGATCGGTGGCCGCGCCGATGTGCGCGTGAACATGGTCGGCCGCGTGCCGATGTTCGGCGCCACGGCCTGGCAGATCCCGGCAGCCTTCGAGACCACTCCGGCCATCACCGGCGGCACCGCCTGGCTGATCGCCTGGCAGAAGATGGGCGCCGTGCCCACGGGCGCGCCGCAGCCCGCCGAGATCCCCGAGCCGCGCCTCGTGATCTGGGGTGACATCGACGCCACGTCCCCCGCTTCGGTGCACCTCGCATGGGAAGTGGCGGTGAGCAACGTGGACGCCGAGGGCCGCGGCCCGATCGGCCGCTACTACGTCGACGCGCGCAAGGGCGAGATCCTCGACTTCGTCAACGACAAGCACGAGTGCGGGCTCGCCACCTGCAACTTCTCCGGCCACAAGGCCAACCCGAAGGAACTGGTCGTCCCCGCCATCGTCGCGGGCCCGGCCCCCGAACTCGACGGCTCGGCCCTCGTCGCCACCACGGTGACGGTGATGGCCTGGACGCGCACCGGCGTCGATGCCTTCGACCCGCTCGTCAACGTGCCCATGCCCGGCCTCGTGCTGAGCGTCCCCGGCATCGGCACCGTGACCACGGACGACAACGGCCAGTTCACGGTCGACATCGCAGCCGCGACGACGATCACGGTCGGCGCCCTCGACGGCCGCCACCACAACCCGATCTCGGGCGCCAACGCCCCGAGCGGTTCGTTCCAGATCCAGCCGGGCGTGCCCAACACGATCCAGTTGCTGAACTCCGCGTCGACCACGAACGAGGGCGCGCACACCACGACGTCCTACTGGGTCGACCGCACCAACCAGTACGCGCGCGGCATCCTCGGCAACACCACGCAGCTCAACACCATCTCGGGCATGGGCGTGACGGTGAACATCGCGTCGACCTGCAACGCCTACTACACCGGCAACACGATCAACTTCTACCAGGCCGGCGGCGGCTGCTCGAACACGTCCTTCTCCACGGTGATCGCCCACGAGTGGGGCCACGGCATCGACGATCGCTACGGCGGCATCTCCCAGACCGACGGCCTGAGCGAGGGCTGGGGTGACATCCTCGGCTGCTACCTGCTCGACACGCCGAACCTCGGCAGCGGCTTCCAGACCGCGGGCGTCCCGCTGCGCAGCGGCAACAACACCACGCAGTACCCGTGCTCGGGCTGCGGCGTGCACACCGCCGGCCAGTCGTGGATGGGCTTCGCCTGGAAGCTCCGCAACAAGCTCGCCACGACCTTCGGCAACCGCGCCCAGGCCATCGCCCTCACCAACGACATCGTGGTGAGCACGCTTGCCGCCAACGCCCTCAACCAGCGCGATGCGGTGCGCGAGGTGTTCATCGCCGACGACAACGACGGCGACCTCACCAACCAGACGCCGAACTGGAACGACCTCGTGTGGGCCTGCAACCAGCACTCGCTGCCCTACCCGGGCCAGGTCTCGACGATCCCGAACGACGAGTGCTCGGGCGCCATCGCGCTCGGCAACGGCGTGAGCGCCAGCTACACCACGGTGGGCTCCTTCACCTCCTCGCCCGCGTGGGCATGCGCCTCGGGCGGCAACGACATCTGGTTCACCTACACCGCCACGGGCACCGGCTCGATGTCGGTGAGCACGTGCAGCCAGGCCACCTGGGACACCGCCATCCAGGTGTTCTCAGGCAGCTGCGGCGCGCTCACCAGCCTCGGCTGCAACGACGACGTCTGCAGCACCCAGTCCACGGTCACCGTCAACGTGACCCAGGGCACCACCTACCGCATCCGCGTCGGTGGCTACGCCGGTGCGGTCGGTTCGTTCCGCCTCAACATCACCGGCCCCGCCAACCCGCCGGCCGCGCCCTCGGGCCTGTCCGCCGCCGCCGTCAGCACCAGCCAGATCGACCTCGCGTGGACCGACAACGCCACCGATGAGACCGGCTACGTGGTGCAGCGCTCGACGGACGGCACGACGTTCGCCACCGCGGCGACGCTCGGCGCCAACGTGATCAGCTGGTCGGACACCGGCCGCGCCGGCGCCACGACCTACTGGTACCGCGTGGCGGCAACCGGCTCGGGCGGCACGTCGGCGTACTCCAACGTGGCGAACGCCACGACGCAGACGCCCACCGTGCCCGCTGCGCCCACCAGCCTCGTGGCCTCGGCCGTGAGCGGCACCCAGATCAACCTGACCTGGGTCGACAACGCCACGGACGAGACCGGCTTCGTGGTCCAGCGCTCGCTGGACGGCACGAACTTCAGCAACGCCGCCACCCTGGGCGTCAACATCGTGTCCTGGAACGACGCCGGTCGTACCAGCAACACGACCTACTGGTACCGCGTGCAGGCCGTGAACGGCACCGTGGTCTCGGCCTGGTCCAACGTGGCCAGTGACACCACGCCCGTGGTGGTCAACAACTACGTGGCCACGAGCGTGACCACCAACCACGGCGTGATCACCGGTTCGTTCACGCTGACGCACACGGCGGACAACGTGTACCAGCAGCTGGCCGAGCGCACGGCCAACGGCCGCAACAGCCTGCAGTACGAGTGGTCGATCGCCAACGTGCCCTCGACCGGCACGCGCCGCCTGCGCATGCAGGCGTACCGCACCGTGTCCGGCGACAACGACGCGTTCATCATCCAGGTGCGCGTCGGCAGCAGCTACGTGGAGGCCTTCCGCGTCACCAAGACGTCGGACGACAACCTCTACCAGGAGTACGTGCTGCCCAGCACCGTGTCGGGCACCGTGCGCGTGCGCGTCATCGACTCCGACGACCGCCGCAACGTGACCGGCAACGACTCGCTGTTCGTCGACCACCTGGTGATCGTGCAGCAGTGAGCAAGGCTGCGTGAGATCCGGGCGCGGGCAACCGCACCCCGGACGTGCAGGAGGCCTGCTGGCGCGCGCCAGCAGGCCTCCTGTGCTTTGCGGCCGCTTGTTCGGGGTCTCGCGCTAGCCCTTGGCCAGTGCGCGCTCGGCGTCGTCGAGCGACAAGCCGAAGTCCTGCGCCACGCGCAAGCCGCTCAGCACCCCGTCCTCGTGGAACCCGTAGCGCGTCCACGCGCCCGCGTAGTGCGTGCGGTTCACGCCGCTCACCTCGCGCCAGCGCGCCTGCGCCGCCACGCCCTCGCTCGTGTAGATCGGGTGGTGCCACGTGATGCGGCGCAGCACCTTCGCGGGGTCGACGGCATCGGACTGGTTGAGGGTCACGTTGTAGGTCACGGGACCATCGATGCCCTGCAACAGGTTCATGCAGTAGGTCACCGCAACGCGCGAGCGCGCCTGCTGCGGGATGCGGTAGTTCCACGCCGCCCACGCCTTGCGCCGGTCGGGCAACAGGCGCGTGTCGGTGTGGAGCACGGCTTCGTTCTCCTGGTACGGGATGGCGCCCAGCACGGCGCGCTCGGCAGCGGTCGGGTCCGCCAGCATGCGCAGGCTCGTGTCGCTGTGCGTCGCGAGCACCACGGCATCGAAGCGCTCGGTGCGGCCGTCTCCGGTGGTGAGGTTCACGCCCGCGGCATCGCGCTGCACCGCGCGAACCGGCATGGCCGTGCGCACGCGCGAGCCCAGCAGCGCGGCGAACTTCTGCACGTAGCTGCGCGATCCGCCCTCCACCACGAACCACTGCGGCCGGTCGGTGACCTGCAACATGCCGTGGTTGGCGAAGAACTGGACGAAGAAGCGTGCGGGCATGGCCAGCACGGCCTCGGGCTCGGACGACCAGATCGCGGCGCCCATGGGCACGAGGTAGTGGTCGACGAACCGCCGGCCCAGGCGGTGCGCGCGGGCAAACTCGCCGATCGTCGGTTCAGCGGCGCCCTCCAGCGCGAGGTGCGCCTTGTCGTGAAACCGCACGATGTCGCGCAGCATCCCCCAGAACCCCGGCGAGAACAGGTTGCTGCGCTGCGCGAAGATCTGGTCGAGGTTGCCGCCGTTGTACTCGAGGCGCGTGCGCTCGCAGTGCATGCTGAAGCTCATCGTCGTGGGCTTCGAGCCCACGCCCAGCAGCTTCAGGATGCGACGGAAGTTCGGGTAGGTGAGGTCGTTGAAGACGATGAAGCCCGTGTCGATGGCGCGGGTGATCGCTCCCTCGGGCACGTCGACCGTGAAGGTGTGGCCGCCGAGGCGCGGCTCGGCCTCGAAGACCGTGACCTCGTGCCGCAGCGACAGCAGCCAGGCTGCGGTGAGGCCGGAGATGCCGGCGCCGACGACAGCGATGCGCTGACGGGCTGGTGCTGCGTCCGAACTCACGAGGGATTCGGGGCGTTGCTCCGCGCGCGTTCGGGCACGGGATTCATCTTGCCCACCATGCCGAACCAGGACATGACCTTGAGCGCGTAGAAGCTCATGTCGATCTCCCACCAGCGGAAGCCCTGCCGCACGCAGCCGGGCGCGTAGTGGTGGTTGTTGTGCCAGCCCTCACCAAACGTGATCAACGCGATGAGCAGCGAGTTGCGGCTGTCGTCCTTGGTCTGGAAGCGGCGGCGCCCCATGCGGTGCGCGAGGCTGTTGACCGTGGCCGTGGCGTGGAACAGCAGCGTGGTGCTGATGCAGAAGCCCCACACGACCAGCTGCAAGCCGCTGGTGCCGAGCGAGGGCGCCGTGGCGGCCAGCAGTTCACCGAGGCCGTAGAGACCCAGGAGCAGCAGCACGGGCACCACCGCGTCATAGCGGTCGAGCCAGCGCAGCTCCGGGTACTTCATGAGGTCCGGGATCTGGCTCGTGTCCGTCGGAAAGTGCTTCCGCGTCGCGAACCAGAGCATGTGCGAGTACAGGAAGCTGTTGCAGACCGGCGAGTGCGCGTCTTCCTCGGTGTCCGAGAACCGGTGATGCTTGCGGTGGTGTGCCGCCCACCAGAGGGGGCCGCGCTGGGCCGAGGCGTTGCCGAGCAGGGCGCCCGCGAACATGACCCAGCGGGGGGCCTGGTAGCTGCGGTGCGAGAACAGACGGTGGTAGAAGGCCGTGATCGCGAACATCCGAAGTGCGTAGAGGACCACGCACAGGGTGACGGCGAACCAGCTGGTGCCGGTCCAGATCAACCCCAGGCACCCGAGGTGCATCAGGAAGAACGGCGTGAGTCGCAACCACTCGATCCGGTCGGGTTCGCCCGCCGTGGCGAGCAGCGCGGACCGCCGGTCGTTGTCGAAGAACTTGAGTACCGGCTCGAACCACCCGGCGGAGCTGACCTGAGACATGTGGCGAACATCATCGCACCTCAGGGGCGGATCCGGGCAGCCCTTGTTGGCGAAAAAAGGAACATCGGAACGACCGTTGGGTGCGAAGATCCTCGTTCCCATCCTCGAAGCCCGCCACGTGCACGAATACCACCCATACCTTCCCGCCTGGTTCCTGCTGCTCGCGAGCTGGATCCTCTGCGCCCTCGCGATGGGCGTGCTGTGGGCGCGCCAGCTGCGGACCCGCAACGCCACCTCGGTCGATGCCGCGTGGTCGGCCCTGATCGGCATCTGCGGCGGCGGCATGGCACTGCT
>JBEATZ010000215.1:0-6205 GCA_041161695.1 Planctomycetota bacterium
GGCGCGAGCGCCTTGCGCAGCGCGTCGAGTTGCGGACCGCTCGCCATGCGCTCGCGCCCGAACCGCCGTTCGGTGGTGCAGACGCGGGCGCGGTTGCCGCCCGGGGCGATGTGCAGGAAGCGCTTCGCCGGGGCCACCGCGCCCTCGGGCGCGGCGCAGACGAGCAGCAGGTCGTCACCGTCCGTGATGCGGGCCACGTCGCGCACGCACCAGCCGTCGAGGGAGGTGCGCAGCGCGGTGGCCGCCTGCGCCAGCTCGGCGGCACGGAGGCCGCCACCACGTGGACCAGCTTCGACCACGGCGGCGCGCGAAGGCCCGATCAGGCCTTCTTGAGCTCTTCCACCGGATCGTAGATCCAGTCGAAGGCCGCGTAGTTGAAGCTGACGATGCCCTCGGGGAAGAACAGGCCCAGCTCGCGCGCAGCGGCCTCGGGGCTGTCCGAACCGTGCACGAGGTTGTAGCTGCGGCTCACGCCGAAGTCGCCGCGGATGGTGCCAGGGGCCGCGTCGGCGCCGAAGGTGGCGCCCATGAGGGTGCGGCAGATCTTGATCGCGTCGATGCCCTCGATGGCGAGCGCAACGACCGGCGAGCTGGTCATGAACTTGACGAGGCCGGGGTAGAACTTGCGCTCCTTGTGCGCCTCGTAGTGCTTGGCGGCGAGCTCAGGCGAGATCTGCATGAGCTTCATCGCGGCGATCTTGAGTCCCTTGGACTCGAAGCGGGAGAGGATCTGGCCGACGAGGCCGCGCTGGACGGCGTCGGGCTTCAACAGGATGAGGGTGCGTTCCATGGGGTACCTTTGGGGGCGAACAGGATAACCGCGGAACGGAGCTGCGCTACATGCGGTAGGGAATCAGGTCCTCGTCCGTCGCCGATTCGCCGAGGCGCTCGTCGACCAGCGCCCGGTCCACCTGCAGCGTCCTGCCGCGCAGTTCGCTCGCCTGGAACGACAACTCCTCGAGGCACTTCTCGAGGATGGTCATCAGCCTGCGTGCACCGATGTCCTGCTGGGTGCGGTTGGCCCGGAAGGCCAGCTCGGCCAGCCGCGCGATGCCATCGGACGTGAACTCCAGGGTGACCCCCTCGGTGGCGAACAGGGCCTGGTACTGGCGCACGAGGCTGTTGCGCGGCTCGGTGAGGATGCGCACGAAGTCCGCCTCGGTCAGCGACTGCAGCGCGACGCGCACCGGGAAGCGGCCCTGCAGTTCGGGGATGAGCTCGCTGGGCTTGTGGAGGTGGAAGGCGCCCGCGGCCACGAACAGCACGTGGTCGGTGCGGATGTTGCCGTACCGCGTGTAGACGGCGCAGCCCTCGACCACGCTCAGCAGGTCGCGTTGCACGCCCTCGCGGCTGACGTCGGGGCCGTCGGTGGCGCCGCCGCTGACGATCTTGTCGATCTCGTCGATGAAGACGATGCCGTCGTTCTGGGCCCGGTCGATGGCCTCCTGCACGATGGCGTCCTGGTCGAGCAGCTTGTCGGCCTCCTCCTCCTGCAGCGCATTGCGCGCCTCTGCCACGCGCAGCTTGCGCACGCGGGTCTTGGGTCCGCTCGACCGGCCCCAGAGCTCCTGCAGCGCCTGTGCGTCGATGCCCATGGTCTCGTTGCCCTGCGGTCCCATGATGCTGAGGGCCTGCGGCCTGGTGTCGCGGATCTCGACCTCGACCACCTGGTCCTCGAGGGATCCCGAGCGCAGTTCCTCGCGCAGCTTCGTGCGCGCGGACTCGCGCTGCAGTTCCTCGTCCGACGGCTCGGCCGAGGACTGGCCCGCCTGGCCGTACGGACTGGGCCGCCAGAGTCCGCCGACCATCGCGCCGCTGCGGGGCATCTCGGTGCCGTACAGCCCCGCAGCCGCCGCCATGGCCTGGAAGATGCGGTCCTCGGCGGCCGCCGCGGCCTTCGCGGCAACGGCCGTCACCTGCTCGGTGCGCACCAGCGCCACGGCGGCCTCGACGAGGTCGCGCACCATCGACTCCACGTCGCGGCCGTGGTAACCGACCTCGCTGTACTTGGTGGCCTCGACCTTCACGAACGGTGCGCGTGCGAGCGAGGCGAGACGGCGGGCGATCTCGGTCTTGCCCACGCCGGTGGGGCCGATGAGCAGGATGTTCTTGGGGTAGACGTCCGCGGCCAGCGCGGCGGGGAGCTGCCGCCTGCGCCAGCGGTTGCGCAGGGCCACCGCCACCGCGCGCTTGGCCTTCGCCTGCCCGACGATGTACTCGTCGAGGCGGCTGGTGATCTCGCGGGGGGTGAGGTGCGTGCCGTCGTTGCTCATGCGGGGCGAAGAGCATAGCTGCGCACTCGTCCCGCGCGCGTCACAGGAATCGCACCACGGGAACCGCGAAGCTCACCGTGCCGGTGGCCGACGAGGGATCGCTGGCATGGGCGATGCGCACTGCGGTGGGCGCGGGCAGCGCCGGTGGCGGCGTCTGCAGCGTGTTGCCGTCGGAGAGGGTCAGTGCCCCCGGCGCGAGGCTCGCCTGCTGCATCCACAGCCGGTACCCGGGCGGCAGCGCGGGCAACGCCGCCGATGCGGCATGTTCGCCTGCCGGTCCCGTGGTGCCCGGCAGCAACTGCCACCATTCGCCGCTCGTGAAGAGCGTGCATCCCGCACCGCCCGGGAGCGCCACCAGCGGGTTGGCGAGACCGATGGCGAGCGCCACCAGCACGCGCCCCGTGCCGTCGTCGGGAAGCCCGTTGCGCATGGTCGTGTCCACGCGGGAGCCCATCGGTCCGAGCCACAGGCTCGCGCTCATGGTGCTGGGCGCCGTGGACCCGGGCGCAGCGCAGCCGCTGCCGAACCGGAACCCCGGAGCCTCGCTCCAGCCGTCGGTGCGCAGCTCGTGTGCATCGAGCCACACGCTGAAGTTGCGGTTCGGGCCCGCCACAGTGCTGTTGCCCCTGACGACCACGTCGAGGCACACGCAGCCGCCGCCGGTCGGGACCACGAACGGCACCGCCCAGGGGATCGCGTACTCGGCGGCGAGGGCGGGGTCGAGCAGCGGCCGGTCCACGGCGGGAAACTGCACCACGGTGCGCGGCAGCACGGTGGTGGGTGCCGGGCCCTCGTTGGCTGCAAACGTCGCCGAAGCCGTGGTGGGCGTGCGCGGGCTCATGGACACGCGCACCTCGAGGTCGGCCTGGAAGGCATCGATGATCCCGCGCAGGTTCACGGCGTCCCGGCGGTAGGCGATGCCCTGCAGCACGGCGCCGCCGGGCAGGTCGGCGTGCAGGGTCTGCAACCGCATGGCCGCACGACCCAGCGGGTAGTGCGTCGAACTGCTGCCCTCGAACGCGGCGCGGTCCGTGGGGGAGTGCAGCGCCCCCTGGGCGCGGGTTGTGGTGGCGATGGTGGCGACGCAGGCGAGGGTGAGGGCGGTCAAACGGTCGTTCATCGAGGCTCCTTGCGGACCCGGGCGCTCCGGGTGCGTGCCGGAGGGGAATGCGCGCATGCGTTTCGCGCAGGCGACCGGACAAAAATCGCTTTGCGTCCCAGCGAGCGCTCCCTATCCTGCTCGCCCTCGTTCCTCGCTCTTTCGAAGGATGGTTGCCAAGCCCCAAGCCCAAGGCCACTCCGCACGCGGCCTCAGCGCGGGTCTCACCTTTGCCGTCGTCGTCGCCCTGTTCACCTGGGGCGGCCTCTGGATCGACGACCAGGTGGGCACGCGCCCGCTGTTCGTGCTGGTCGGCGTGTTCCTCGGCTTGATCGGCGGCACCCTCCACATGCTGCGCGTCCTCGCACCGGACCAGCTTCCCTTCGGAAGGAAGCCCCGGAAGCAGGAGCCTGCAGACCCCAAGCCTCCTCGTTCCTGATCCCGAACCCCATGCAACCCGCCAACCACGACGGCAGTGCCCCTGCCACCGCGCGCGACCTCGCGTTTGCGGCCGTGCGCTTTGGCTGGCTCTGCACGCTGCCCGCGGTGGCCTTCGGTCTCGCCAGCGGACTCGTCCCTGCCGACCAGTTCACCTATGCCGCGGTGGGTGCCCTCGCCGCCCTCGCCAGCCCGCTGGTCCTGCTGCCCCTGCAGCGCCAGGCCATGAGCCGCAGCACCAACCCGTCCAGTGCCTTGATGTTCCAGGCCACGCTGCAGGCGGGGCTCGTCCTCAAGCTCGCGGTGGTGGGTGGTGGTTCCGTCGCCTTGTCCCTGGCCGAGGTGAAATTCGGTTCCATCGCAGTGTTTGCCCTCGCGTTCCTCGGGGCGGCCATGGTCAGCCAGGTCGCCTCTGCCTGCCACATGGCCCGTTCGCTCTCGCGGCGCGCCCAGGGCAGGACCTCCTCGTCCCCCGGTTCACGTCCGAACGCGGTTGCCGCGTCCGGATCCACGTCCTCGACCTGAACCCATGCGTTCCCTCGCCCTGTTCCTGATCGGCCTGCTCGGCTTCCTCGCCGCAGGCACCTTCGCGGACTGCGCCGTCGCACAGGCCGAGGCACCCGCTCCCGCGGCAGCGCCGCAGGACCCGGCGCACGGTCACGACGCCAAGACGATGGAGATGGACAACGGTGCCTTCTTCAAGAAGCAGTACAGCCACAATGTGCCGTACGTGCTGTTCACCCCCGAGGTGACGGGCGACCCCGAGACCGACAAGTTCTTCTCGTTCTACAACGTCAACAAGTTCCAGTGGATCGCACTGGCCATCTGTCTGCTGATCTTCCTGCCCATCAAGGCGAGCTTCCGCAAGCAGGGTGAGGTCAGCTTCTTCACGCGCGTGTTCCGCGGCTGGTGCCGCTGGATCCGCGACGAGATGGTCTATCCCGTGCTGGGCGAAGAAGAGGGCAAGCAGTTCGCGCCCTACTTCATCTTCCTGTTCTTCTTCGTCGCCGTGATGAACGTGATCGGCATGATCCCGAGCGGCGGCCCGATCAGCACCTACACCGCCACCGGCACGCCCTACGTCACCGGCGCCTTGGCCCTCATCACGCTGGTCACCATGCTGTTCTTCGGCATGAAGAAGAACGGCGTGATCGGCTTCTTCAAGGGTCTGCTGCCCCACGGCCTGCCGACCGCACTGCTGCCGCTCATGGCGGTGGTCGAACTCGTCGGCCTGCTCGTGAAGCCCTTCGCCCTCACCATCCGCTTGTTCGCCAACATGCTGGCGGGCCACCTGGTGATCGCCTCGCTGATCGGCCTGATCTTCCTGTTCGCGAAGATGCAGGGCGGCGCCGCGACCAGCTACCTCACCGCAGTCCCCGCGGCGGGCATGGCGGTCTTCATCTTCATCATCGAATCGTTCGTCACGCTGCTGCAGGCGTACATCTTCACGTACCTGAGCATCATCTTCCTGCAGCAGGCGATGCACCCCGAGCACTGAGTTTCCCGCAACTTCTTTCCCAACAAGAGAGGATCTGATGTTCGCTTTCATCCAGCAGGCTTCTGAAGCCGCTTCCAACATGGGCCCCGGCCTCGGCGCCGGTCTCGCAGCTGGTCTCGCCACCCTGGGCGCCGGTCTCGGCATCGGCCGCATCGGTGGCTCCGCCGGCGAGGGCATCGCCCGTCAGCCCGAGGCTGCCGACGCGATCAAGGGCAACGCCCTGCTGCTCTCGGCACTGGTCGAAGGTGTCGCGCTGTTCGGCGCGGTCATCGGCCTGCTGCTCGCCCTCAAGTGATCCGGCGCGGGGCCGCAAGGTCCCGCTGGCCTGCACCCGGTTTCGCCATTCCTGATCGAAAGGCGCTCCTTCGTGGGAGCGCTCCTGCACCATGATCCACTGCCTCTGGAACCTCGGTTTCACGGTCCCGGTCCTCGAAGGGGACAAGGACCTCGGCGCCCTCCTGGAGTTCAGCCCCGGCGCGGCCGTGTGGACCTGGATCGCCTTCCTGGTCGCCCTGCCGCTGATGTGGAAGTTCGTCTACGGGCCCATCACCTCCGCGCTGGAGGACCGGGACCGCAAGGTCGACGATGCCATCAAGGCTGCCGAGTCCGCCCGCAAGCTGGCGGAAGAGCAGGCCGTCAAGGCGCAGGAAGCGCTCGCGAAGGCCCAAGCCGAGGCGCGGACGATGGTGCAGGAAGCCATCGCCCGTGCCGAGCGACAGGGCGCCGAGGCGCTGGCGAAGGCCCAGGCCGACGCCAGGGCCCAGTGGGACAAGGCGCGCGAGGAGATCGCCGCCGAGAAGCGCCAGGCCCTGCAGGAGATCCGCGGCGTCGCCGTGGAGCTCACCATGGCCGCCACCGGCCGCCTGCTCCAGCAGCGCATCGACGACGCCGCGGATC
>JBEATZ010000224.1:0-2808 GCA_041161695.1 Planctomycetota bacterium
AGCAGCTTGAACAACCCGATCCACAGCGGCTGGTTGAACCACGAGGAGGCCTCGGGATAGCCGGTGTCGAACGGACTGCCGAAGCGCGCGGAGTTGACGGCGAGCAACAGCGCGAGGGCCGGGATCCCGCCTGCGGCGAAGAGCACGAGGCTGCGCCACTGCCGCACGCCGTCGCGGCCGCACAGCACCGCGATCGCGAACAACGGCACCAGCAGGCCGTGCTGGTAGCGCGTGAGGACGGCAAGGCCCGCGCACGCGCCGCCCAGCAGCAACAGTGGAGCCGAGGCCCTGCCCGCGTGTGCACGCACGACGACCAGCAGCGCGGCGAGCAGCCAGCACACGGACGGTCCGTCACTGAGCGTCTCACGCGTGAGCGGGAAGAACTGCGTTGCCGCAAGCACCACGAGCGCGCTGGTCCACGCGTCACGCGACGCGGCGCCGAGCGCACGGGCGATCCCCACCAGCAGCAGCACGCTGGCGGCGCCGAAGGCAGCAGGCAGCATGCATGCGAGCAGGTGGTCGAACACGAACATGCCGTGCGGATAGAGCTCCTCGCCCTTGGCCGCGCGGTAGGCCTGCTCGGGTTGCGGGAACGCTTCCCCGAGCCACTCCCCCACGGCGACGGCAGGGACCATGGCCGCAACGTGCCCTGTGGGGAACCAGACGTAGTAGCGGCCGCTGGTGCCCTGCTTGCCGTACTCCTGCACGCCGGCAGCGGCTCGGCCTGCGATGTGGTCGGCCACCATGCCCTCGGCAGCCCATGCCGCACCGTCACCGCTGCGCTGCAACCCGCTGTCGCCGCGCAGCCACAGCGCCCGGGCCGCCTGCAGGGTCATGGCCGAGTCGGTGCTCTCCAGCGTGCCGTGCGCGCAGGTGGCGAGGCCGAGGAACAGCGCGAGCCAGGGCAGCAGCAGGCGCCGGACGAAGCTCATCGGCCACCTCGCATGGCGCCGGGATCGACGCCCAGCACGGGGAACGCCCAGAACCACAGCGCGACCACGAGCAGCAGGGCAGCAAGCACGTCGAGCACGAGGCCTGCGCGCACCATCTGCCCCATCGAGACGCGGCGGGAGCTGAACACGATGGTGTTGGGCGGCGTGGCGATGGGCAGCATGAAGCCGAAGCTCGCCGCCAGCGTCGCCGGGATCATGAGGATGCGCGGGTCGAGGCCGGATGCGATGGCGCCGTCGCGCAGGATCGGCACCAGCAGCGCGGCAAGCGCGACGTTGCTGGCCACCTCACTGAACAGCGTGGTGGCCACGATGAGCACGAAGAGGAACAGCGCGGGATGGACGGTGCCGATCCACGGGCGCATGAGCTCGCCGAAGGCGGCACTCAGGCCCACGGGCTCGAATGCGGCAGCCAGCGCCATGCCGCCGCCGAGCATGAGCAGCAGTTCCCAGGGCATCCTGGCCATGGACGGCCAGTCCATCAGGCGCCTTCCGCAGGGTTCTCCCGACGGGACCACGAAGGTGACCACCGCCATGGCGATGGCGACGATGCCGTCCGTGATGTGGGCCTCGGGCCGCCCTCCCGGCATCAGCCAGTAAGCCCAACCGCGCAGCGGCTCGCCCGTACCCACCTGCACGTCGCCGCGCGTGGCCCACAGCAGCACCGCGATGCCGAAGATCCACGCGACGCGGCGCTCGGCGCGGCCCATGCGCGGCAGCGACCGCGCCTCGTCCATCAGCACCTGCGCCCCGTCGATCGAGCCGCGCGGCAACGGCAACAGGAAGGTGGTGAAGATCCAGGACGCGATGACGGACAGCACGATGGACACCGGCGCGAAGGCGAGCATCCATGCGAAGAACGAGATCGGCTGGGCCATGCCCTTGTCGACGAGTTCGCCCCAGGACCCGAAGAACACAGCATTGGGCGGGGTGCCGATCGGCGTGCCGATCCCGCCGATGGACGCACCGTAGGCGATGGCCAGCATGACGCCGGCGCCGAAGTTGCGCGCTGCCTGTGGCGTGAGGATGCCGAGGCCCGTGGTGCGCTGGATCAGCACCGTGCCGATCGGCAGCAGCATGAGCGCCACCGACGTGTTGTTGACGAACAACGAGATCAGGGTGGCCGCGAGGAAGAAGCCGAGCACGAGCCGCCGCGGGTTCGCCCCCACTGCCTGCAGCACCGAGAGCGCGATGCGCCGGTGCAGGTTCCAGCGTTCGATGACGAGCGCCAGCACGAAGCCGCCGCCGAACAACAGCAGGATCGGGTCGCTGTAGCTGGAAGCAACCTCGCGCGCAGTGCGGATGCCGAGGAACGGCAGCAGCACCATGGGCAGCACGCCTGCGGCGCCGAGCGGCATGGCCCCCGTGAGCCAGCACGTGGCAGTGGCGAAGGTCGTGCCGAGCACCAGTTGCGCAGGCAGGAGTTCCTTGCCGGAGGGCAGCGGCATCGAGCCGGCGAGCAGGAAGCCGACGAGGCCCATGGCGAGCGCGAACAGAAGCCGCAGCGGCTTCACCTCGTCGACGACGGCCGGCAACTCGACACCCTTGGTCACGCGGGCTCCCCGCCATGCGGCAGCGGCCTCGTCTCGGACACGACCCACTGCAGGTAGGCCTCGTGGCCGCCGGAGACCGGCAGTTCGAGGATCTCGGGCAGTTGGTACGGATGGCGCGCGAGCACGGCCTCGCGCAGCGCCGCCACGCGGTCGCGCGCGGTCTTGAGCACCAGCAGCACTTCGACGGACTCCTCGACCGCGCCCTGCCACCGGTAGCGGGAGCGCACGGGCCCGACCAGCTGGGCGCACGCGACGAGCCGCTGTTCGAGCAGCGCGTCGACGAGCGCGGTGGCCGTGGACTCGGG
>JBEATZ010000229.1:0-16446 GCA_041161695.1 Planctomycetota bacterium
GTGCCAACCGCATGCTGGCGATCCGCCGCGCGGAGCGCGAGGGCATCCTCAAGGTGCAGCTCACGCTGCCCGAGAACCGCCACCGCGAGATCCTGCGCGAGATCCACGGCGCGGGCATCGAGCCCGGCACCGGTCTCGCCGACTTCATGGACGTGGTGTTCGACCACGCCTACGGCCAGGTGCTGCAGGAAGCGTGCTCGCGCGACGTGCGCCGCCGCATGAAGGAACGCGCCGACCGCGAGGCGGTGCGCACCTTCGCCCGCAACCTGCGCTCGCAGCTGCTGGCCCCGCCGCTCGGCGCCAAGAAGGTGCTCTCGCTGCGCAGCTCCAGCCGCACCATCTGGGCGGCGCTGCTGGGCGAGGACGGTTCCGTGGCGCAGCACCGGACGATCACCGTCAACGACGAGAACGACCGCAAGGCGATGCACGACTGGTTCTGCGAGCTGATCCGCACCGAGCAGCCGGCGGCGATCGCCGTCCCCCACGGCCGCCGTCAGGCGGGCGCGGAGAAGCTCGTGGCAGAACTGCGCACGGCACTCGGCGAGACGCCCATGCCCATGGTGATCCCCGTGGACGAGGCGGCCTCGGCCATCTTCGCCACGTCGACCCCGGGTCGTAAGGCGATCCCGGGCGTCGAGGTGGGCGTCCGCACCGCCATCAGCCTCGGCCGCAGGCTGCAGGACCCGCTGCGCGAACTCGTGCAGATGGACTTCCGCACGCTCGGCCTCGGCCAGTCCCTCGACGACGTGCACCAGGGCATGCTGCGCCGCGAGCTCGGCGCGGTGGTGAGCTCGTGCATCGCCACGGTGGGAGCCGACCTCAACACCTCGGGCGAGTCCGCGCTCGCGCAGGTGCCGGGCATCAGCGAGGAGCTCGCCGCGAAGATCGTCGAACAGCGTCGCAAGCAGGGCGGCTTCCGCAGCCGCGCCGACCTCGCCGCAGTGCCGGGCATCGACGAGAAGGGCGCCCACAACATCAGCGGCTTCCTCGTCATCGAGGGCGGCACCGAGCCGCTCGACCGCACGCTGCTGCACCCCGAGGACTACCCGATCGCGCGCGCGATCGCCGATGCACGCGGCTGCCCTGTGGAGCAGTTGTTCGGGCAGGAGTTGCGCGACGTGGACCTCGACCGCTTCACGGGCGAGAACGTCGACCGCATGCACGTGCTCAACGTCGTGCAGGCGCTGCGCAACGTGGGCAAGGATCCCCGCGGTGAGCTCACGGCGGCATCCAACGCCGGCCTGACGGGCATCGGCGACCTGAAGCCGGACCTGCAGCTGCAGGGACGCGTGGCCAACCTCACCGAGTTCGGCGCCTTCGTCGACCTCGGCATCGGCCACGACGGCCTGGTGCACATCTCGCAGATCCCCGGCCACCGCATGCGCAACCCCGATGCGATGCTGCGCGTGGGCGAGGTGGTGACCGTCTGGGTGCTGGCCGTCGATCCGGCCACCCAGAAGATCAGCCTCACCATGCACCAGCCGCGGCACCTCGCCGAGGGCCGCCAGCCCACCATCGGCGAGCGCCTCGAGTCCGGCCAGCGCAAGGGACCGCGCCGCGAGCGCCGTCGCCGCGAGGAGGAGCAGCCGCAGCAGCCCTCGTTCTCGCGCGCCGCGCGCACGCCGGACAGCCGCAGGGGCCGCCATCGCAGTTCGCCGCTCACTGCCGAGGGCAAGCCGGTGAACGTCAAGCCCGCCGAGGGCGAGGAAGGCGAACTCCCGGTGCAGGATCGCGGCCCGCGGCCGGGCGGCCGCGGCCGGCCGGATGGACGCGGACCGAGGCGCGACGACCGGGGTGGGCCACGCGATCCGCGCGAGTTCACCATCGAGTCGGAGCGCGAGGTCCAAGAAACCAAGGGCAAGAAGGGCGAGATCACCTCGCTGGGCGGCCTGCGCGCCCTGTTGCAGAAGAACCAGCCCAAGGACGAGCCGCAGGGCTGAGCACACGCAACCTGCCGCGCCCCGGCGCGCGGCAGGACGACGTGCAGGGAGGCGAGGATGGAGCCCGTGGAACGCGTGTTGGTGGTGCGCCGCGCCGACTTCTTCGACGGCGCGTGGCCCCAGGGCTTCGTCGCGGTGGACCCGGGTGAGGGCGAGTCCTTCCTGTCCCGCATCTGGCGCCAGGGCTTCTTCGTGGACCGCCCCGCCGCCGAGGCCAACCCCGAGTGGAAGCAGCCGATCCCCTACTGCGCGATCCTGCGCGGCGACGAGGTGTTCTGCGTCGAACGCACCAGCAAGCAGTCGGAACAGCGCCTGCACGGCCTGCTCTCGATCGGACTCGGCGGCCACGTGAACCCCGAGGACGGCGGCGAGGAGTCTGCTCCCGGGATCGCGACGGGCCACTGGTTCGGGCCGGCGTTGCACCGCGAACTCGACGAAGAACTGGCCATGCCCTGGCCCCACTGCGGTGCGCCGCGCTTCCTCGGCCTGCTCAACGACGACTCGAATGCGGTGGGCCAGGTCCACATGGGGTTGGTGTTCTGCGTCGACGTCTCCCCCACCTGTATGGATTCACAGGGCGCCCTCCCCGAAGTCGCCGTGCGTGAAACTCGGAAGATGCGTGGCGGTTTCACCCGCCTTGCCGCACTGGAACCCCTGTGGCAAGATCCCACCCGATTCGAATCCTGGTCGAGGCTGATACTGGCGGCCGGAATCCTGCTGCGTGGAGACCGTTCTTCCACGTTCCACCGCCGGTAACCCCCAGCACGACCGGATCCTGAGGACCCCTGAACATGGCCGAACGCCCCGCACTCCGTCCGACTCGCGAAGATGTCTACGACCTCCTCATGAATGCTCGCCAGGCCGACTGGGTCGAGCTCTGCCTCGAGGATGGCCGCTCGCTCAGCGGCGCCATCATCTTCAACGAGTTCAAGGGCACGGGCCGCCTGATCAACGTCGAGCAGGAGATCAGCTACGACTTCAACGTCGACCAGGTCATCGACGTGAAGATGTGACCTGAGAT
Organism: Planctomycetota bacterium; assembly: GCA_041161695.1. Lineage (GTDB taxonomy): Bacteria > Planctomycetota > UBA1135 > UBA1135 > UBA2386 > JBEATZ01. Next base: position 2,962 of record JBEATZ010000229.1, read on the forward strand.
CCGCCTGATCTCCGCCGCGGCGCAAGCCGCAGTGCCTCGAGAAGCCTCGCCCCCGTGCGAGGCTTCTTCGTTTCCGGAGGCTTGGTCGTTCTCCCGTGGCCGGATTCCGGTGGTCGCACCGGCTGCAAGGACGGCTGGCCGGCCTGGGCCCGGGGCCACGCACGAGGTCGCCTGGGCACAAAAAAGCACCGCCGCGGCCTTGCGACCCCGGCGGTGCCAAGCTTCTCCGGCTGCCCTTCCAGCGGTTGCGAGGGGTCCACGGCCGGGGCCGCGACCCGCAGCGCGTGCGGGGATGAACAGCCTGAAGGCGAGGTGCGCGGATGCCTGGTCCTTGCACCTCGTGTAGTTCGGTCCCTCCCAAAGCGACCGCCCAACACAACGGTTGGTATACGCACCTGCGCGAAGCCGGCAACGATTTTTTGACGCTCTTCGCAAGCCGTGGGACCGGGCCTCGGCCCCGGCCACAAGCCTTGGGGGCGCACCGGATCAGCCGATCGGGAGGATCACCTCGAAGCAGGACCCGCGCCCCGGCTCGGACTGCACCTCGATGCGCCCGCCGTGGCGCTGGACGATGCCATGGCTGATGGCGAGGCCGAGGCCGGTGCCCTTGTCGACGTCCTTGGTGGTGAAGAACGGGTCGAAGATCTTGGCCATCACCTCGGGCGCGATGCCGCTGCCCTGGTCGACGACGGCGAGCACGGCATCGGCGCCGCGCACCGAGGTGCGCAACACCACGTGCGCGTCGCGCGGCGAGGCATCGCGCGCGTTCAGCAGGATGTTGATGAGCACCTGCAGCAGGTGGTTGGCGGATCCCTGCACGTACAGGGGGGCACTGCCGGGCTCGAGGTCGAGCACCACGCCGGCTGCGGCAAACGGGACGCGCACGAGTTCGGCCGCCTCCCGTGCGAGCGCATTGGCGTCGACGCGCTGCAACTGGAACGGCGTCTCGCGCGAGAAGGCGAGCAGCCCCGCGGTGACCTGCGCGATGCGCTGGACGTGGCGCTCGATGGCTGCGAGTTCGGCAAGCAGTTGCTGTGGCGGATCGCCGTCCTCGATGCGGTAGCGCAGCACCTCGACCTTGCTGCGGATCACCCCCACCGGGTTGTTGATCTCGTGGCTCACGCCCGCGGCCAGCGTGCCGATCGAGGCGAGTTTCTCGCTGTGCGCGAGCTGCCTGCTCATGCGCACCAGCTGCGCCTCGTTGCGCCGCAGCCTGCCGAGCACGGTTGCGACGAAGTAGATCGAGAACGCGAGCGTCATCGAGTACGCGAGCAGCAGCAGCCAGAAGCCGAGCGGCTGCACGCGCGCGAGTTCGAACAAGCCGAGTTGCAGGGGGTGGTGCGGGATCCAGCCCATGCGCTCGGCCATGCCCAGCAGCACCACGAGGGCGAGCGAGGCCACGCCCACCGCGACCGCCGCGCGCACCGAGAGCACGAGCGCGGCGATGAACGCGTGGAACAGGTAGAAGAGCGTGACCGGGTTGGTGATGCCGCCCGTGTAGTGCAGGATCGCAGTGAGGATCGCGAGGTCGATGGCGATCTGCACGTAGACATGGCGTCGCACGCTTGCCTGGGCCAGGCGGCTGAGCCTCGGGAAGTAGAGGATGTAGGCCCCGTCTATGAGCGCGATCAGGCACGCCAGCACGTAGAGCGGGGCGGGGTTGGCCAGCACGTCGAGGGCGTGGGCCGAGAGGGCGGTGAGCCACACGACGGTGATCGCCGCGATCAGGCGCAGGCGGTTGAACCACGCCACCTGCGGGAGCAGGTCGAGGCCCGCGGGCTCGCCGTCGGGCAGCAGCAGCGAGCCGGGAAAGGTCTGCGTCATCGCGGGGCCTGCGGTTCCACGCGACGAACGGGCTCAGTCGCGGGGCCGCGAATCGTATTCCGTGCGCCCGTAGATCCAAACCGCCAGCAGGAGGTTGAACACCACGAACTGCGCCAGGCTGACGAGCGGCGTGCCCAGTTGCTCGGGGTCGAAGTTGCGCTGGCTCGGCCAGAGCTGACGCGCGAGCTTCTGGGTGGGCTCGAGCCAGTCCAGCAGGAAGCGCCGCACCGGGTCGGCCACGGTGAAGGAGCGGACGGTCGCGCCAGGTGGCAGGTTGCTGACGAAGAACTCGAAGCCCACCACGAAGAACACCGACCACACCATCGGCCTGCGGAACCACACGCCGAAGAGCACGGCCACCGAGGTGTAGGCAGCGCCTGCGAGGGCCGCGCTCGCGAAGAACATGGGCAGCAGTTCCGTCTCCGGGTATCCGCTGGGCCAGTCCCAGGACATCAGGCTCATGCCGCCCATGAGCACCAGCATGCCGAAGCCGGCGAGCGCCGTGGTGATGACCGCGGCGGACAGCCACTTGCCGAGCAGCAGCACCCAGCGCGGCACCGGGCGCAGGAACAGGTACTGGAACGAGCGGTCCTCGATGTCGCCGTGCACCGCCTGCACGCCGTAGAACATGCCGATCCACGGTGTGAGCAGGAACAGGTGGAACCAGAAGGCGGTGAGGCAGAAGGCCTCGCGCCCGCCCGGTGGGACCCGCGCGTTCTCGAGGATGAGCCAGGGGACGAGGACGGCCAGCACCTCCAGCGGGACGACCAGCCACAGCAGCCTGCTGCGCAGCATGGTGTGCAGCGACTGCCGGGCGACTTCGAGGACGGCGAGCAGTTGCATGGTCACCCCACCAGGTAGCCGAAGAGGGAGGCAAGCGAGTCGTCGACCGGGATCATCTCCTCGACGATCCCGTCGCCACGGGCGCCGATGCCCGTGAGCTCGCGGTAGAAGCCGGCCTGGCCGGCGATGGACACCTCGACGGCATCCTCGCGGACGACGAGGCCCGTGACCTGCGGCAGGCCGGCCAGTTCGCGTGCGAGCAAACGTGCACTGCGGCTCTTCAGCAGCATGCGGTGCGGCTTGCCCTCGAGTTGGTTTCGCAGTTCGTGCACCGCACCCTCGGCGAGGAGCCGGCCCTGGTGCATGAGCAGCACGCGGTCGACCATCGCCTCGAGTTCGTGCAGCACGTGGCTGCTCACCACCACTGCGACCCCGGAACGCGCGAGGTCCTCGATCTGCTGGGTCAGTTCGTGGCGCGCCACCGGGTCGAGGCCGTTCATGGGCTCGTCGAGCAGCACCACGCGCGGGTCGTGCGCGAGCGCCTGGCCGAGGCGCACCCGCTGCCGCATGCCCTTGCTGTACGTGCCGATCCTGCGCTCCATGTTGGGGCCGAGGCCGAGGCGGTCGAGCACCTCGCCCGCGCGCGCGTGCGCGGCGCGGCCGCCGACCCCGTGCAGCCGCAGCATGGCCGCGACGAACTGCCTGCCCGTGAGGTGCGCCGGCAGTTGTTCGATGTCGGGACAGAAGCCGAAGAGACGGCGTGCCGCAGGCCGCGTGGCCTGCTCGCCGCAGATGGTCACGAGTCCCTGGCTCGGCGACAGCAGGCCGCAGGCGAGCTTCATCAGGGTGGACTTGCCGGCGCCGTTGCGGCCGACGAGGCCGACCACCTCGGGCCTCACGACGAAGGTCACGTCCATGAGGGCGCTGACCTGGCCGTAGCTCTTGCTGACCGCGTCGAAGCGCAGCACGCCGTCGTCGCCGCCCTGGGCAAAGAGGTTCGGTGCAGCAGTGCTCATGCGACCGCCTCCCGCATGCGCATGCGGCGCGAGGCCAGCAGCGTGAGCACGGTGACGACGAGCGCGAGGTTGACCATGGCACCCTGCAGCTTCTCCCCGGCATCCGGCAGGCCCGCGATCGCGCCTGCCACCGTGCCCGCGGAGTCCCACACGCTGATGACCGGCGCCCACGAGGGGCTGTCGAGCAGCGCCGCCACGATGTTGCCGACCGAGGTGCTGCCGATGAGCAGCATCACCCAGAACACCGAGGCGAGGTTGGGCGTGCCGGCGATGGCCGAGAACGCAACGGGCATCCAGCTCAGCACCAGCGTGAAGGCAAGCAGGCCCAGCAGCACGCGCGGCATGAACTGCACGGTGGTCTCGAGCAGGCCCCAGTCGGGGGCGAGGAACACGCCGCACACCCACAGCGCGAGCGGCGCCCCGATGCAGAGGATCGCCAGCAACGCGAAGGATCCGGCCCACTTGGCGAGGAAGTAGCCCCGCGGGCTGATGCCGCGCGTCCAGTACAGCTCGAGCGCGTTGACGGCCACGTCCTTCGCGATCGCACGCGACGAGACCAGGGCGCTCAGCATCAGGAACGGCGCCAGCGACTCGCTGAGGATCGGTCGCAGGTAGAAGTGGATGGAGCTGGGGACGAAGCGCAGCAGTTCGGGCTGGTTGGGCATGTTCTCCTGCAGCGCCGCGGCCGCGCGCGGCGGTCCGAACTGCAGGATGCCCAGTTGCACCAGCATGGCCACGAAGCTCACGATCGACGGCCCGAGGCAGAGGAAGAACACGGCCACGCCCCACTTGCTGCGGAACAGCGTGCGGAACTCCACGTCCGCGACGGCGCGCAACCGCACCCACGTGGACACGGGGTCGTAGCGCAGCGACCGGTAGCCGACGCCGTAGATGGTCATGCGCCCGCTCCTTCCGTTGCCTTGCGCACGGCGCCGAGGAACACCTCCTCGAGCGTGCGGCGGTGCAGCAGGATCTGCCGCACCGAGCCGCCGGCCGTGTGCACGGCCTCGAACACGCGCTGTGCGGCGCTGCCGGCGTCGACGAAGGCCCGCCACGCCCCGCTGCCGAGCGGCTCCATGCGCAGGGCGGCCACGGCCTCGGGCGGGAGCGCGAGGTCCGGCGGGTCCACCACGAACTGGTACTCGACGCGATGGCTGCGGGTGAGGTCGGCGAGCGGTCCGCTCGCCACCATGCGGCCCTGTTCCATCACCACCACCGAATCGCAGGTCGCCTCGACGTCCTGCAGGATGTGCGTCGACAGCACCACCGACTTGCCGAGGTCCTTCGCGAGGTGGCGGATGATCTTGAGCATCTCCTCGCGGCCGCCCGGATCGAGTCCGTTGGTGGGCTCGTCGAGGAACAGCACCGCCGGGTCGTGGACCAGCGCGGCAGCGAGCTTGGTCTTCTGCCGCATGCCCGTGCTGTAGCCGGACACCGGGCGGTAGCGCTGTTCGTCGAGGCCGACGAGGTAGAGCACCTCGTGCGCGCGCCGCGCCGCATCGGCGAGCGGCAGGCCGCTGAGGCGTCCCAGCAGCACCACCATCTCGTAGCCGCTCATCCCCGGCAGGTGGCCGTCGCGTTCGGGCATGTAGCCGATGCGGCTGCGGATCTCCTCGGGCGACGCGTTGGCCTGCAGGTCGAGGATCTTCATGGTGCCCGACGTGGGCTTCACCAGCCCGAGCAGCGCCTTGAGGATCGAACTCTTGCCAGCGCCGTTGCGGCCCAGCAGGCCCACTGCGCCGGGCGGGAAGGTGGCGTCAACGGAGTCCACGGCCGTGCGCGTTCCGTACCGGATCGTGAAGTTGCGGAGCTCGACCGTCATGGCTTGCGCGTGTGGCCGCTCGATCGCGGCGCCTGTCGCAGGATTCGTGGAGCCGGGGCGACTATTGCGGCGATGCCGGCAGCCAGCGATCGAGCTGCTCTGCGGCGGTCGCCATCAGGTTGAGTCGCACGGGGATGCGCTTCTCTCCGAAGTGCGTGTCCAGCTCGATCATGCGCCGCGCGAGCCGCAGCTCGCAACTGCGCAGGAAGGAATCCGAATCCGCGCGGTACGGGTCGCAGTGCACGACGAGCCCGCCGGGTGCGAGGCACTGGTCGACGTGCCTGCGGATCGGCCCGTGGTGCACCGGGCGGTAGGTGACGTCTGCGAGCAGCAGCAGGTCGAAGCCCTGGGGCGCCGTCTGGCGGTGCCAGTCGAGTTGCAGCAACTCGATGCGCTCGCGCGGCGCGCCGGTGCCGAGGCCGTTGAACTCGGCGAAGGCGAGTGCGTCGGACTCGAGGTCGGCAAAGGTGACCTTCGCGCCTCGCATCAGGGCACCGCACCCGGCGACCCCGATACCGCAGCCGAGGTCGAGCACCCGGAGCCCCTCGAGGTCACGGCGCCGCGCGAGCCAGCGGGCCACGGCCACCGAAGCAGGCCACACGTCGGCCCAGTACGGCGGCTCGGCGCCCAACTGCGCACGCGTCGACCAGCCGCCGCTGTGCAGCCACTCCCCCGAGTCAGGGGCAACGACCGACAACGTCCCGCCGGCCACCGGCAATCGGTGCCTTCGCAGGGGATATCTCCGCAGTCGCTCCTGCTTGCGCGCCTCGGGGACCGTCATTCGTCGCCACTTTGTATCATGCCCCCAGCCTTGTTTGGCGTTCGTTGCCGCATCGTCATCAGGGACCCTAAGGTGCGACGCACACTCTCCTGATGTCCCCTGCCTCCACCCGCCCGACCCGACTGCACCTGCTGGCGCTGTGCACCTTCCTCGCGCCGCTGGGGCTGCTCGCGTGGTTCGGGGCCCTCGAGCTCTCCCGGCAGGGCGAGGAGGTGCAGGCGGCCGTGGAGCGCGAGGCATTCGGGTTCCTCGGGCGGGCGGTCACCGCGGCGGAGGGCCGCATCCAGCAGCGGGTCGTGCCGGTCGTTGGCGGCGAGGTCACCGTCGCGAACCCGGTGGAATGGGCGCTGGACCGCCAGGCGACCGGGAACCTCGAACTGCTCGACCTGCTGCTGCTGGACGACCGCGGAGCCGTGGTGGCGCCGGAACCGGCGCCCGTGGGGATGGAACTGCCCCTGCACCGTCCCTTGCGATCCCGCACCTCGCTCGCCAGCGAGTCGATCGCCACGGCCGAGGCCATGGTCGCGCGCGGCGAACTGCAGCCTGCTGCACGGCTGCTGCAGGACCTGCTTGCCTCCCAGCGCAGGGGTGCTGGATCGCGTGGACGCTTCGGCGACGGCGACGAACTCGAACTGCGCACCCGGTTCCAGCTCGGCGGCGTGCTGCGCGCACTCGGCCAGACCGAGGCCGCCCACGCGGAGTACGAGCGCGTGCGGACCCTGGCCGAACCGAGCCGCATCGCGAACTTCGGCGAGGACGAGGCGCTGGTGCTCGACCTGCTTGCCAGCGTGGCGATCGCGGAACTCGACGCCGATGCAGAGGAGCAGTTGCGCATCCTCACGGCGATCGCCGAGGGCCGTCACGACATGCTCTCCGACGACCTGCTGGACGCGATCGCACGCAGGGTGCGTGCGGCGCTTCCCGCGACCCCGGCCGGACAGCCAGCCGCACAGCGCGCCCTGGCCCTCGATGCACAGCGGCGCCAGGTGCGCGCGTTTGCCGCCGAGTACCGCCAGTTGCTGGAGGAGACCATCCGTCGCAGGCTGCGCACCCCTGAGGACTCCGGCCTGCTCTACCAGGTGTTCAGTGCGTCGGGGACGAGCAGCCTGCTGGTCGTGCGCAGGGCCTCCCCCCAGGAGCGCGAACTGCTCGACGCCGCGCACCTGTGCTACCGCTTCAGCCTGCCGCTGCTGCTGACGGATGCACTCGAACCGTTCCTGCGCGGCGCGCCGGAACAGTTCGCGCTCGGCCTCGCCGACGCGGATGGCGTGCCGGTGCTGCAGCCGCCCATGCCAGCGCCACCGAGCTGGAAGGCGCCCACCCTCCTGAGCCAGGGGCTGCAGTTCGCCGCGCTGCCTGCGGACATCGAGGGCTACCTGGCGCGCGCGAGCGCAGCGCGCCGCAACATGTCGATCCTGTTCGGAGTCCTCGTGCTGGTCGCGCTTTCCGGCGCCGTCTGGCTGTGGCGCTCCGTGTCCCGCGAGGCGGAACTCGCACGCGCCAAGGTGGAGCTGGTCTCGCGCGTCTCGCACGAGCTCAAGACCCCGCTGGCCCTCATCCGCATGTACGGGGAGACGATGAGCCTCGGGCGCGCCCGCGGCCCCGAGGACACGAGCCGCTTCGGCGGCATCATCGCGCGCGAGGCGGATCGCCTCACCGGGATGATCCACCGCATCCTCGACTTCGCCCGCAAGGAGGCAGGCAGCCTCACCTACCATCCGGAGCGCGCGGACCTCGGCGAGGTCGCGAGGCGCGTGGCAGGCATCTACCTGCCCCACCTGCAGGGGCGCGGCGCCACCCTGACGGTGGATGCCGCCGAGGGCGTCCACGCGGCCGTGGACGTGGCAGCCCTCGAGGGGGCGCTCGTCAACCTGCTCGAGAACGCGTCGAAGTTCCAGGATCCGGCTCGCACCGACCATCCCATCGAACTCTCGCTCGTACGCGAGGGACGGGATGCGGTGCTCGAGGTGCGGGACCGCGGCCGCGGTGTCCCCGCAGCCGACCTGGAGCAGATCTTCAGCGGTTTCCACCGCGCGTCGAACGCGGGGGAGACGCGAGGCGCCGGGCTGGGACTCAGCCTCGTGCGCCATTTCGCACAAGCACATGGCGGATCCGTCCGTGCCCTGCCCCGCCCCGGCGGCGGCACGACGTTCCGCCTGACCCTGCCGACGACGGACCCCAACCGATGACCAGCCAACCGAGAATCCTGCTGATCGAGGACGAAGCCGACATCCGGGCCGGCCTCCGACTCAACCTCGAGCACGAGGGCCATGAAGTGCACGAAGCGGGCGACGGCCGCACCGGACTCGAACTCGCGCGGACGATCCAGCCGTCCCTCATCCTGCTGGACCTGATGCTGCCGGGCATGCAGGGACTCGACGTGCTGCGCGAGTTGCGCAAGGCCGGCAACGTGACGCCCGTCATCATCGTCTCCGCCCGCGGGCAGGACCGCGACAAGGTCACCGGCCTCGAACTGGGCGCCGACGACTACATCACCAAGCCGTTCGGCCTCGAGGAACTGTCCGCGCGCATCCGGGCCGTGCTGCGCCGCAGCCAGGGCAAGCAGCCCGTGATGGGCAAGGTGCTGCGCTTCAAGGGCCTCACCATCGACTTCACCCGCTTCACGGCCGTGCGCGACGGCGTCGAACACCAGCTCTCCCGCTACGAGTCGGAGATCCTGCGCATGCTCATCGAGCACCGGGGCGAGGTCGTGTCGCGCCAGGACCTGCTGCGCAACGTCTGGGGTTACGTGCACCTCCCGACCACCCGCACCGTCGACAACCACATCGCGCGCCTGCGCAAGAAGCTCGAGAAGGACGTCGACAACCCGGTGCACGTCGTCACGGTGCACGGCCTCGGTTACCGCTTCGACTCGGAGCCTGCATGATCCGCGGCACGGCAGCACTCGTCCTCGTGCTCGGCATCGCATCGGCACAGCAGCCAACGCTGCACGATGCATGGCTGCGCGAGTTGCTGGATGCCGACACGAAGGGCGCCGTGGCCGCCTACCGTGCCATCGCGGATGCCACCGCGCGGCCGGAGGCCGAACGACAGGCCGCCACCGCACGGCTCGCGGAACTGCAGCACTGCGGCGCACAGGTCGACGCGGTCCCGGAACTGCTGACGCGGCTGCCCGAGGCCCTGCAGCAGGCCCTGGCCGCTGCACCGAGGACCCCTGGCCTCGACGCGTGGGTCGAATCGGCGCGCGAGGGCACCGACAAACTCGTCGAGCGCGTCCGGGCGGCCGAGCGCGGACAGCCGCGACCGGTCTCGCGGCCGCTCCTCGAACCCGCGCTCCGCTGGATCGAGCAGCAGTCCGGCCCGGGCAGCCGGGAACAGCGCAGGCGCCTGCTGGAACAGTTGCAGCGTGCGCGCATCGAGGGCGACGGCAGGCTGTACATGGATGCGCGCCGCCAGTTGCGTGCGCTCGCACCGACGGAGCGCGAGGAGCGCCTGTCGCAGATCGCCTTCGCACAGCAGGTGCTGCGGCGCGAACTGGGCGACTCCCCGGAGGGCGCGGACCGCATCCGCCAACTCCGCTTCCCCGAGTGGAAACCGCCCGAACTGCAGGCCGATCCCGCAACGGCCCTCGCCCGCGCCCTGGCGAACCTCGAGCAGTTGCTCGCCTCGGGGAGCAGCCCGCTGGCCGACCGGGACACCCTCGTGCAGTTGCAGGCGCGGCTGCGCGCCCTGGCGGCTGGCGATCCGGGGGCCGCACTGGCGTTCCTGCGGCGGCTGCCGCTGTTTGCCGAGGAACTGCTGCGCTGACGTTCTCGCCCGTGGTCCCGCGGCGAGGCGTCTGCTACCGTGCCTGCCCACATCCATGAGCGACTTTGGGGCAGGCATCTTCGATCAGGATCCACATCCCGCTGGCGGCAAGGAGCCGCAGCCACAGGTCCCGGGTCAGGAGCCGGCATCCGGACGGCGCCCGCGCCGTCGCCGCGGCCCCGCCGACGCGGCGGTCGAGCCTGCACCGCAGGCAGCCCCGCAGCCCGAGGTGACCCCGGTCGAGAACCCGGTCGAGGGCGAGGGTGAAGGTCGCAGCCGCGGCCGCCGTCGCGGCCGGAGGCCGGCAGAGGCACGGGAACAGGAGCGGGCCCCGCAGGAGGCAGCCCCTCCCGCGATGGAGAACCCGGTCCCTGCGCCGCGCGAGGAGCGTGCACCGCGCCGCGAGGCCGACTGGGATGCACTGCCCCGTGGCACCACCGAACCCGGAACCGAGGGCGGCTTCGAGCAACCGGTGGAGGCACGCGAAGGCGACGAGCCGGGCGCGCGCGGTGACGAGTCCCCGTACGAGGGCGAGCGCCGCCGGCGCCGGCGCCGCGGCAGGCGCCGCGGGCGCGGTCGCCGCGACGACGCGGGCGGAGCGCCGCACGAAGGCATCCCCGGCGCCGCAGACGGACCCGACGCAGACGCAGGCGAGGACCTCGGCTTCGAGGACCGCGCTCCGGCGACCGACCTCGATCGCGAGGAGGCAGCACCGCGCCGCCCAGAGAACGTCCAGGACCGTGGCCACCACCACCGGGAGCACCCGCGCGACCGCGGCCACGAGCGGGGACGCCCGCGCGAGGGCGACCACGGACATCGCGGCCACGACGACCGCCATCGCCACCACCGCGGCCCGCACCAACAGGCGCCGCGCGAGCCCCAGCCTGCGGCCCCTGCCGCACCCGTGCGGTCCATCGCCGTGTTCGTCGACCTCGTGGCCCTCGAGAACGAGGTGCGCACCGCAGGCGGCGAAGTGGCGTTCCGCAAGCTCCTGTCCTTCCTTGCCGAGGGCAGGAAGGTGGCCCGGGCGATCTGCTACCTGCCGGCAGGGACGCCGGCGCGCGGCAGCATCGCCGGCAGCGGGTTCCACGTGCAGTCGCTGGCGCACCCCGAAGAACTGCCCCTGCGCGCAGCCGTCGATGCAGCCGAGCTCTCGGGTGACCTCGATGCCGTGATGCTGGTGCCCGGCACCCACGGGCTCATGACCCTCGCCGGCGTGCTGCGCGAGAAGGGCATGGCCGTGGAGACCGCGGGCTTCGGGCCGGCTTCCGGCACCGAGGCACGCCACCGGCATCTCGGTCGCGAGTCGATGTTCATCCCCTGAGGGCCGCGGGGAGCCTGCGTGCCGCCCATGCCAGCGGCCCGTGCTATGCTCCCCCGGACCGCTGCAGGTCTCGTCCACACGGATTGCAGTTGGTTCCGACCCGGTGCCGATCCATCAACCGAGGATGAACCCGAACACCCACGTCCCGACGGCTCTTTTCGCCGTGCTGGCCGCAGCCGCCCTCTGCGCTGCGCTCGAGGCCCAGCAGGCCGAGGCGCCCAGGGCCGCTGCCACGAACACGCGGCGCGAGGTGTCCACGGGCAGCTACGACATCCAGAACAGCCGCCAGTTGTTCGCCGCATGCGACCGCAACGGTGACGGGGACCTCGACCTGTTCGAGGCCGCGGATGCCATCGACAGCCTCGACGGCTCGCGCGACCGCTTCCGCCGCCTCGACCGCAACCGCGACGGGTTCCTCGGCTTCGCCGAGTTCGACCGCCACTTCCAGGACGTGATCGTGCACGGCGGCATGATGCGCCTCTTCACGCTGCGCCCGGTGGCCCTCATCGACCGCGAGGAAGCCCGCTCGCAGGCGCCGCGCCTGATGCAGCTCTTCGACCGCGACCGCAGCGGCGAACTCTCGCAGCCCGAGATCGCGCGCATGCTGGAGTACGCGAACCTGCCGCTGCCGCTGCTCAAGCAGGTGGACATCGACCGCAACCGCTCGGGCACGCTCTCGATGGAGGAGCTCACCCCCATCCTGCCGTTCCTGCAGCTGCCCGGCATCGAGCGCCAGCAGGCGCCTCCCGGCGCGACGATCCTGCCCTCGCCCTTCGACTCGTGGGACCTGGATGCCTCGGGCGCCATCGACCCGTCCGAGCTCGGCCTCGCCCTGCGCCGCGTGGATCCCCAGCTCGCACGCTGGGCCGAGGCAGCGCTGCCGGGCCTCGATCGCAACAAGGACTGGCGCCTCAGCGGCGAGGAGTTGCGCGGCCAGGAGCCGAAGAGCACTCCAGTGGCAGACTCGACGCAGCGGCGATAAACCACACGGGTGAAGCCCACCCTGCCGCGCGCGGCCCTTGCCGCGCTGCTCGCCGCCACCGCGATCCTGCCTGCACGAGCCCAGCAACCCTCGGCCCCAGGGGAGCAGCCTCCCGAACAGGCAGCCCTCGCGCTCAAGGCGGCAACCCGCTATCGCGAGGCCACGGCGGCCCTCACGCAACTCGCCGCCGACACCGCATCCGCACCGGGGGCAGGCGCGCGCGAAGCGGCGCTCGCGGAGACCTGGATGGCGATGGCCGTGGAACTCTGGGGCCAGCAGCCCGACAACGGCCAACTGGCCGTTTCCCTTGCCGCGCTGCGGGCAGGACCGCTGGCACAGCAGGTCCCGTCGCTGCACGACCGGCTCGGCATGCTGCAGCTGGTGCACGCATCGCGCACCGACGGCTCGGGCATCGGCGCGCTGGCAAACGAACTCGGCCTGGTGCGCGAGTGGTGGCTGCTGGGCGCCTTCGACAACGAGCGCGGCAAGGGGCACTCCCGAAAGCTCCCTGCCGAGCAGGGATTCGACCCGCAGGCGCGCTTCGACGGCAAGCTGCGCAAGGTGGCATGGCGTCAGGTCCCCGAGGTTGCCGTGGACGGCATCGTGCCCCTGGGCGAGATCGTGCGGCCCAACGACCAGGTCAGCTGCCTGCTCGCGACCGCCGTGCACTCGGCCGTGGCACAGCCTGCTGCGCTGCTGCTTGGCACTTCGGGCAGCTTCCGCGTGCTGCTCAACGGCGCGGCCGTGGGCGAACGCGAGGTGGAGCGCTCGTTCCGCCCCGACCAGGATGCGGTCGCACTGCCGCTCCGCGAGGGCTGGAACCTGCTGGTGCTGAAGGTGAGCCACCAGGAAGGCGGCGGCTACGCCGCGATGGCGCGGTTGCGCGGCATCGACGGGCATGCGCTCACGGGCATCCGGCTGAGCGCCGCGCGTGCCGACCTCGAGGCTGCAGGGACCGTGGCTGCGGTTGCTGCGACCGAACCGATGCCGGCGCCGCACCTCGGTGCGCGCACGACGCTGGCCTCGCGGGTACTGGCAGGCGACGCAGCGGACATGTACCGGCTGGCGTGGCTGCTGCACACCGCGGACGTCGACGGCGAGCAGGGCCGCGAGGACCTTGAGATCGCCGCTGCTGCCGCCGACAACCTGAAGGGCTTTGCCGAGGCGCCGTTCCTGCTGGCCAGC
>JBEATZ010000188.1:0-2724 GCA_041161695.1 Planctomycetota bacterium
GTCCCCACGGCACCATGAACTACCTCGACCGGCGTTCGTTCCTCGCGCTCGCATCCGGCCTCGCGGCATCCTGTGCTGCAGGATCGGCAACGGGGCTGCGCCGCGGCGAGCGCTGCGACCTGCTGCTGCTGGGCGGCACCGTGGTCGATGGCACGGGTGCAGCTGGATTCCGTGCGGACGTGGCCGTGCAGGGCGACCGCATCGCGGGCATCGGCAGCTTCGATGCGCGCGATGCCGAGCTGGCCGTCGACGTGAAGGGCCTGCACGTCTGTCCGGGCTTCGTCGACATCCACACGCACTCGGACAGCTCGATCTTCCGCTGGCCCGGCGCCGAGAGCCGCGTGCGCCAGGGCGTGACCACCGAGGTGACCGGCAACTGCGGCGGCAGCGCGGCGCCGCGACCTCCTGCGGCTGCCGCCGAGGAGACCGATGCGAGCGAGCCCGCGGCCGGCCAGCGCTGGTCCGACGTGCGTTCCTACGGCGAGGCGTGGCAGCAGGCCGACCCGGCCGTCAACCACGCGATGCTGGTGGGCCATGGCACCCTGCGGCGCGCGGTGATGGGGGACGTCGACCGACCTGCCACCGAGGCCGAACTCGCAGCCATGGTGGTGTTGCTCGAGCAGGCACTCGACGACGGGGCCATCGGCATGTCCACGGGCCTCGAGTACGTGCCGGGCATCTACTCGCAGCCTGCGGAGATCGAGCGCCTCGCACGCAGCGTTGCCCGCAAGGGCGGCCTCTACGCATCGCACATGCGCAGCGAGGAGGACCAGTTGTTGCAGGCCGTCGACGAGGTGCTGGCCGTGGGGCGCAACACGGGCGTGCGCGTGCAGGTCTCGCACCTCAAGGCCTGCGGTCGCGCCAACTGGCCGCTGCTCGAGGAGGCCATCCGCCGCATCGAGAGCGCGCGGGCCGAGGGCGTCGACGTGATGGCGGATGCCTACCCGTACACCGCCTATTCCACGACGCTCACCATCCTTCTGGAACCGTGGTCGCGCGAGGGCGGCGCCGAGGAGATCGTCAGGCGGCTGCGAGATCCCGCGTTGCGTGCGCGCATGCACGCGGAACTGGGCCCGCACGTGGCGCGCGACCCAGGCGGCTACGAACTCGTCGTCATCGCCTCCGTCGACGCGAGGGAGCACGAGAACTGCATCGGCCGCAGCCTCGACGAGATCGCCGCATCCTGGAAGTGCGATGCTGCCGAGGCCGTGCTCCGGTTGCTCGAGGCCAGCAGTTGCGGTGTGTCCTTCATCGGCCATGGCATCGCCAGTGAGGGGGTCGACCGCGTCCTCGCGCACCCGCTGGTGATGGTGGGGTCCGACGGCCGCACCATGGCGCCCGTGGGCCGCGTCGTCGACCGTCCGCACCCGCGTTCGTACGGCACCTTCCCGCGCGTGCTGGGGGTCTACTGCCGCGAGCAGCGGTTGTTCGACCTGCCCACGGCCATCCGCAAGATGACCGCACTGCCAGCCGAGCGCGCGCGCCTCCTGGACCGGGGCGTCCTCCGCCCGGGCGCCTTCGCCGACCTCGTGGTGTTCGATGCCGCGACCGTGCGCGACCAGGCCACCTACGCGGACCCGCAGCGTCACCCCACGGGTATCGTGCACGTGGCCGTGAACGGCGAGTTGGTGGTGCGCGACGGGGCCGGGACCAAGGCGCGGCCGGGGCGGTGGCTGGCGCACGGGACGTAGTCGCGGGCCGCAGTGGTGGCGTTGCGCCCTCGCCACTAGCCTCTGGCGTCATGGCCGCGCAACTCCCGCCCAGCATCTTCAACGACGTGATCGGGCCGGTGATGCGCGGTCCGTCGAGTTCCCATTCGGCGGCTTCGGTGCGCATCGGCCGGATGGCGCGCGACCTGTGCGGCGGCCTGCCCGATCGCGTGGTGTTCGAGTTCGACACGCTGGGCTCGCTGGCCACCACGCATGAGAGCCAGGGCTCCGACATGGGTTTGTGCGGCGGCTTGCTCGGCTGGGAGGCGCACGATCCGCGCCTTGCCGAATCGGCTGCGGCCCTGGCTGCGGCAGGCGCCTCGGTGGAGTACCGCTGCCTCGAACTGCACGATCCGCACCCGAACACCTACCGCATGACCATCGTGCGCGGCGGCACCACGCACCGCATGACGGCCTTGTCCGTGGGCGGCGGCATGATCGAGGTCATCGCCATCGACGGCGCCACGGTGCTGCTGCACGGCGACTACGACGCCACGGTACTCGATGTCGCGCCTCATGCCGAGGCAAGCGTTGCAGCTGCCCTGCGCCGCCACGCCGACGAGGTGCAGGCGCCTGCCGGCAGCGGCATCGTGGTGGCGTGCGGGCAGCAGCCCTTGCCGCCGGCGGTGCTCGCGCAGCTGCAAGGTGTCCTTCGCGTGCGCACGATGAGCGCGGTGCTGCCAGTGCGTTCGCGTAGCGGCATGAAGGTGCCGTTCCTGCACGCAGGCGAACTCGCCGCCCACGGTGACCTGCACCGGCAGCCGCTCTCCGACTTCGCGCTGCAGTACGAGTGTGCGCGCGGCGGCATCGGTACCGAGGCCGTGTTCGAGTGCATGCGAGCGATCCGTACGATCGTGGCGCAGGGAGTGGCTGCGGGCCTTGCCGGCACCGAGTACCGCGACCGCATCCTGCCGCGCCAGTCGCACCGGTTCGCCGAACAGCTGGCGGCCGGGAAGCTGCTCGACTGCGGGTTGCTCAACCGCGCGATCCTCTGCGTGACCGCGCTCATGGAGGT
>JBEATZ010000331.1:0-2519 GCA_041161695.1 Planctomycetota bacterium
CCGCTCAGCACCGGGTCGGAGAACAGCTGCTCGCCGAGCGCGAAGGCCGTGCCCAGCGCGCCTTCCCGCAGCGCCGCGTGGGGCGGCAGGCTGTTGCCCTCGAGGTTCTGCACCGAGGGCCGCAGCAGCGGTTCCTGTGGCTGCGGTGGCTGCTGCGCGGCGAGTGGCTGTGCAAGCAGCGCGAGCGCGAGCACCGGCGACAGGCCCGCGCGCGCCATGGTCAGCGGTCCGTGCCGAAGGCGTAGACCGTGGTCGACTCGTACGTCTTGCCCGGCTCGAGGATGGTCGAGGGGAACTTCGGCTGGTTCACGCTGTCGGGGAAGTGCTGCGTCTCGAGGCACAAGCCGCTGCGGTGCGCATAGGTCTTGCCGCCCTTGCCCTGCTGCCCGAACAGGAAGTTGCCCGTGTAGAACTGGAGGCCCGGCTCGGTGGTCCACACGTGCACGAAGCGCAGGTTCCCGGGGTGGCGCAACGTGGCGGCGCGGCGCAGGCCCGGGCCGGTGCGCAGCACGAAGTTGTGGTCGTAGCCCATGTCGCCGAGCTTGGCGATGCGCTCGCCGATCACCGACGGGGTGCGGAAGTCGAGCGGCGTGTCCGCCACGGTGGCGATCTCGCCGGTGGGGATCAGCGTCTCGCCCGCAGGCGTGTACGCATCCGCTTCGACCTGCAGTTCGTGGTCGAGGATCGTGGGGGCGCCGGCGCCGGCGAGGTTGAAGTAGGCGTGGTTGGTGAGGTTGACGGGCGTGCGGCGGTCGGTGGTGGCCGCGTAGCGGATCCTCAGGTCGCCCTTCGGCTGCAGCTCGTAGGTGACGCGCACGTCGAGGTTGCCGGGGTAGCCCTCTTCGCCATCGGAGCTCTGGTACCGAAAGGTGATGGCCACGGCGCCGTCCAGCGTGCTGATCGACTCACTGCCCCACATCACCTTGTCGAGGCTGCGCGCCGCGCCGCCGTGCAGGTGGTGCGCGCCGTTGTTCTTCGCCAGCCGGTAGGTGTAGCCGTCGAGCGTGAACGTGCCGTTGGCGATGCGGTTGCACACGCGGCCGGTCGTGCAGCCGAAGTACTGGTTGGCGCTCGACTCGTAGCCCGACACGTCGTCGAAGCCGAGGATCACGTCGTCCATGGACCCGGCGCGGTCCGGGGTGCGCACGGCCACCAGCGTGGCGCCGTGGTTGGTCACGTCGACCTCCACGCTGCCCGCGCGCAGGGTCCACAGCGTGGCGGGCTTGCCCTCCTTGGTGATGCCAAAGGGGCGGGAGGAGATCGCGGGGGAAGGTGCCTCAGGAGCCTTGCCGGAGTGCATGGAGGAACAGGCGGCGAGCGCGAGGGCCACCGGGAGCAGCGCAGGGGTCGGGCGGAACATGGCACCGAAGGCTAGCGCGCGTGCCGCCGGGACAGAAGCGCGCACTCAGGTGGGCACCGGCTCCGGGGGCTCGTCACCGCCCGCATCGCCGGCATCCGCCGGCACGTCGCGGTGCTCGACGGGCTCGGCAGGGTCGAGCAGTTCGGGCCGCAACGGCTCGGGCTCGGGTGCAGGGGCCGCAGCCGGGATCGCTGCTGCAGGCGCGCTCACGACCTTCGGCTTCGCCTGGTCTGTGCCCGGCTCCAGCAGGGCCACGGCCTCCACGTGGTAGGTCTGCGGGAACATGTCGAGCGGCAGCACGACGTTGGTGCGCATGCCGCACTCGGCGAGTTCGGCAAGGTCGCGGGCGAGCGTGTCGGGCTCGCAGGACACGTAGGCCATGCGCCGTGGCGCCATCTCGCCCAGGTACTGGGCCGCGCGGGGCGGCAGGCCGTAGCGGGGCGGGTCGAGGCAGATGAGGTTCGGGCGCGGCATGCCCTTGCGCCGCCAGCCGGCCAGCGCCCTGCCGACGTCCACGCGGTGGAACTCGACGTTGCGCACCTGCTGCACGTTGGTGCTCGCCTCGGCATCGCGCACCGCGGTCATCGACTGCTCGATGCCGATCACGTGCTTCGCATAGCGCGCCAGCTGCAGGCTGAACAGCCCGCCGCCGCAGTAGAAGTCCGCCACCACGTCGCGTCGCGTCGGCGCCAGCCACTCCACGACCTGCTGCACGGCATGGCGCGCACCGGCATGGGAGGTCTGGAAGAAGGCATCGGGCGACAGCATGTACTCGACGCCGTCGACCACCTCGCGGATGCGGCGCGGGCCGCGCAGCACCTCGGTGTCGCGACCCATGAGCTGCGACAGCGGGCCGTCGTTCTCGTTCACGCTCACGGTCGTGGCGCCGAGCTTCTGCAGTTCCGCGGCCGCGAGCGCCAGCTGCGGCACCCGGCCCGGCGTGGTCACGATCACGAGGTGGGACTCGCCGGTGGCCTGCGAGCGGCGCACCACGATCGAACGCAGTACGCCGTGCGGGTTGTCGTCGTCCCAGGCGGCAAGGCCGGTCTCGCCGAGCTGTGCCACGGCATCGAGCGCGAGTTCGACGGCCTTGGGGTCGCTGGCGACGCAGTCGCCGATCGGCACGAGGCCGATGGCGCGCATCGGGCTCGTGCCGATC
>JBEATZ010000355.1:0-5061 GCA_041161695.1 Planctomycetota bacterium
CCCCGCGGTGCCGATGCCGATGCCCGTCGGCGGCAGCCAGCCGGCAGGCAGGTGCTGCTTGGCCGCCGCAATCGCATCCACCAGCGCGCGCAGGAACGGCTCCCGCTGGCGCACGGTCGCGAACTGCTGCACGCCATGGACGGTGAAGTCCTCGGCCACGAGGGCGATGCGGCACTTGGTGCCGCCGAGGTCCCCTGCGAGGACGGTGCGCATCGCCTGTGCCCCAGCGGACCGGGGCTCAGCCCCGGTACCTGCCCACGAGCAGGCAGGTGTTGTGCCCGCCGAAGCCCAGGGAGTTGGAGATGGCGTAGTCGACCTTCATGTCGCGTGCCACGTTGGGCACGTAGTCGAGGTCGCAGTCGGGGTCCGGCGTCTCGTAGTTGATGGTCGGGTGCACCTTGCCGTGCTGCACGGTCAGCGCCGTCACCGCGAGTTCGAGCGCGCCCGACGCGCCGAGCAGGTGGCCACACATCGACTTGGTCGAGGAGATGGCGAGGGTTCGGGCGTGGTCGCCAAACGCCTTCTTGCAGGCCAGGGTCTCGATCTTGTCGTTGAGCGACGTCGAGGTGCCGTGCGCGTTGACGTACTGCACCTGGTCGGCGTTGACGCGACCGTCGGCCAGTGCCTGCAGGATGGCGCGAACCGGGCCGTCGCCGTCTTCCATGGGCGCGGTGATGTGGTGCGCATCGTCCGTCGAGCCGAAGCCCAGCAACTCCGCGAGGATCGGGGCGCCGCGGCGCTTCGCGTGCTCGAGTTCCTCGAGAACGATGGCTGCGCCGCCTTCACCCATCACGAAACCGTCGCGGTCCCGGTCGAACGGGCGGGACGCACGCTTCGGGTCGTCGTTCCGGCTGGACACAGCACGCAGCGAGCAGAACCCGCCGAGGCCGAGCTCGGTGGTTGCGGCCTCGCTGCCGCCCGTGAGCATCACGTCGGCCTCACCCCACTGGATCGCGCGCAGCGCCATGCCGATCGCATGGCTTGCCGACGCACAGGCCGAGGAGGTCACGAAGCAGGTGCCCTTCATGCCGTAGCGGATCGAGGCCTGGCCTGCGACCGCGTTGGCCATCATCTTGGGGATGAAGAACGGGCTGATGCGATCTGCACCCTTCTCGAGCTGGAGGACCTTCGTGGCCTCGATCTCCATGATGCCGCCGATGCCGGTGCCGAGGATGCAGCCCACGCGGGTGCGGTCCTCCTTGGTCATGTCGAGGCCCGATGCCTTCATCGCCTCGTCGCTCGCCACCAGGTAGTACTGGGTGTAGCGATCCATCCGCTTCGATTCCGTCTTCGGGAAGTAGCGGTCGGTGTCCCAGCCCCACACGTCGCAGGCGAACTTCGTCGAGTACTTCGACGTGTCGAAACGCGTGATGGGACCTGCGCCCGAGCGGCCCTCGAGGAGTCCGCTCCAGGTCGTGGCGAGATCGAGCCCCAGCGGAGAAACCGCACCGAGGCCGGTGATGACGACGCGGCGTTTGCTCATCGGATCATGCCCCCCGGCTGGATGCCGGAGGGGTCGCGGCAAGGGGAGTCGGAAGGGTGATCGCGAACCCGCGGATCACTTCTTCTTCGAATCGATGTAGTCGATCGCGGCGCCGACGGTCTGGATCTTCTCGGCGTCCTCGTCCGGGATCTGGATGCCGAACTCCGACTCGAAGTCCATCACCAACTCCACGGTGTCGAGCGAGTCCGCTCCCAGGTCCGTGGTGAAGGAGGTCGCCGGGCTCAGCTTGTCCTCGCTGGCGCCGAGCTTGTTGCAGACGATCTTGTAGACCTTTTCCTGGATTTCCGTCTTGGTCACGTTCGTTCCTCAGTGGTTGGAGAGTCGTTGGATCCACGTGCCCATCGGCCCGTGGGGATGGGTCACATGGTCATCCCGCCGTCCACCACCAGGGTCTGCCCGGTGATGTAGCGTGCGGCATCGCTGCACAGGAAGACCACAGCATTGGCGACGTCCTCGGGGGCGCCGCAGTGGCCGAGGGGGATCTGGGCCAGCATGGCAGTGCGCGCCGGTTCCGGGATGGCGTTGGTCATGTCCGAGGTGATGAAACCTGGGGCGACCACGTTGGCCGTGACCCCCCGCCCTGCAAACTCCTGGGCCAGGGACTTCGTCAGTCCCACGAGCCCGGCCTTGCTGGCGGCGTAGTTTGCCTGTCCGACATTGCCGGTCAAGCCTACGACCGAACCGATGTTCACGATCCTGCCGCCCTGCGCCTTGAGCAGGGTGCGGGAGAACGCCTTGGTCAGCAGGAACACGCTGCGCAGGTTGGTGTCGACCACCTTGTCGAAGTCGTCCACGGACATGCGCAGGAACAACCCGTCCTTGGTGATGCCGGCGTTGTTGACCAGCAGCTCGAGCTTGCCGGCGCGGGCCAGCAGGTCCTTGGCCATGGCATCCACGGAGGCCGGGTCGGACACGTCGCACACCATCGCGTGGGCCTTGCCCCCGGCAGCGGCGATCTCCGCCAGCGTCTCGGCACAGCCACCTTCCTTGGTGGACGCGCAGAACACCTCGGCGCCGGCCTTGGCCATGCCCACGGCGATGGCACGGCCGATCCCGCGGGAGGCGCCGGTCACGAGTGCGATCTTGCCAGTGAGGTTCATGGGCAGGTCCGTTGGGTGCGGCTGGTCTCGGTCGACCTCACCACCGCACGACGATGTGGCCCCAAGTCATACCGGCTCCGAAGGCCGGCATCACCACCAGTTTTCCGCGCTGGAGGCGTCCCTGCTCATAGGCCTCGCTCAGGGCCATGGGCACCGAGGCGGCCGACGTGTTCCCGTAGCGGTCGATGTTCGTGTAGACGAGGTCCATCGGCACCTGCGCCTGCTCCATGGCCGACTCGATGATGCGCTGGTTGACCTGGTGCGGGACGATGAGCCCGATCTGGTCGCGGCCGTACCGGTCGATGACGCCCTGCACGAGTTCGGCGAACACGCGCACCGCGAACTTGTAGACCTTGGTGCCGCCCATCCGCAGGTAGTGCATGCCCTGCTCGACGACTTCCTTCGACATCGGGTGGCGGGAGCCGCCGCCGGGCTGCGACAACACGTCCTCGGCGCCACCCTCGGAGCTGATCGAACCCTCGATGAACTCCCCGCGCTTGGCGCGATCCATCGACGACCAGATCGCCGCGCCGGCGCCGTCGCCGAACAGCACGCAGGTGTTGCGGTCCTTGTAGTCGAGGATGCGGCTCAGGATCTCCGAACCCAGCACGAGGACGTTCTTCTTCATGCCGCTGCGCACGAAGCCGACGCCCACCTGCGAGGCGATCACGAAGCCGCTGCACGCGGCGCTCAGGTCGAAGCCGCCAGCGTTCACGGCGCCGATGTCCTTGGCGATGCGGCAGGCAGTTGCCGGGAAGGACTGGTCGGGCGTCACCGTCGCGCAGACGACGAGGTCGATGTCCTTGGGGTCCATCTGCGCGTCCTCGAGGGCGCGCTGCGCCGCGCGCACGCACAGGGTCGAGGTGACCTCTTCGGGTGCGGCGATGTGGCGCTCGCGGATGCCGGTGCGCTGGACGATCCACTCGTCGGAGGTCTCGACCATCTTCTCGAGGTCGAAGTTGGTCAGGACCTTGGAGGGCGCGTACCGCCCGATGCCGGCAAGGCCGACGGGAACGAGTTGGCTCATGATGCTGCCGGCGCCCCTTCGCCCTCGACCGCGAGCGTCTTCGCGAACTGCACGATGTGCTGGTTCACGTTGCCGCTCAGGGCCTTCATGGCGAAACGGATCGCGTTGCAGAACGCCGGGGCCTGGGAGCGGCCGTGGCAGATGGTGACGATGCCCTCGACGCCCAGCAGCAGCGCGCCGCCGTACTCGGAGTAGTCGACGCGCGGCATCACCTCGGCGAGCACCTTGCCCACGAGTTCCTTGGGCACGCCCACCTTGTGCATCGCGCCCACCACGAGGCGCAGCATGTACTCGGCGACGCCCTCGCTCGACTTCAGCAGCACGTTGCCGGTGAAGCCGTCCGTGATCACCACGTGGCAGTTGCCGCTGAAGAGTTCGACGCCCTCGACGTTGCCGGCGAAGTTGAGCGCGGTCTCCTTGATGAGCGCGCGCGCCTCCTTGACCAGCGGGTTGCCCTTCATTTCCTCGGAGCCGATGTTGAGCAGGCCCACGCGCGGCTGCGGCACGCCGAAGGTGTGCTCGTAGTAGGCCGATCCCATCACCGCGTACTCGAGGAGGTGGCGGGACTTGGGCATGGGGTTGGCGCCCACGTCCATGACGAGGAAGGGGTTCTTCTCGCCGTGGATGATCGCGGCGATGCCGGGCCGGCGGATGCCCTCGAGGCAGCGCAGGCCCACCGTGGCGGCGGCCACCACCGTGCCCGTGGAGCCGGCGCTGATGAAGGACTGTGCCTTGCCCTCCTTCACCAGGTGCATGCCGACGGCAATGCTGTTGCGCGGCTTCTTGCGCAGCGCGTCCATGGGCGAGTCGCCCTCGGCGAGCATGTCGGGGGCATCGACCACCGCGATCCCTGCCGCGCCGAGGTTCTCGGCGGCGAGAGCGTCCTTCACGACCTGGACAGGGCCCGTGAGGATCAGGTCCGAAGGCTGGAGGTAACCGCGCTGCAGCGCCAATGCGACACCGCGGATGGCTTCCGCGGGCGCGTGGTCACCGCCAACCGCATCGAGGACGACTTTGGCCAAGTTCTCGAGCTCCCTTTGGTGAGGATGCGAAGGGGATCGCGCGGGCGCCGCGCCGGGTCCCGAAGGCCCGCGCACGTCGGCGCCTCACGTCCGGCACGCAGGGCGGATCAGCCCTGGTCGACCAGCACGATCTGGCGGCCACGGTAGTAACCGCAGGCAGCGCAAATCGTGTGGGGACGGATCATTGCACCGCACTGGGTGCACTTGACCAGTTGCGCCCTCGTCAGGGCGAGGTGGGCGCGGCGGTTGCCGCGGCGGGCGCGGCTGGTGCGTCGTTTCGGGTTTGCCATGGTGGAGTCTCCAGTCCGCAGTCGGTCCCCGGCTGGGCCGGTGGCCGAAAATGCGAGGCGGGGAATGTAGGGATGGGCGGGCTCATGTCAACGGCGGCAAGCCGGACCTGGCCTCGGG
>JBEATZ010000357.1:0-2566 GCA_041161695.1 Planctomycetota bacterium
GGTGGGCTCGGCGGTGGGTTCCCGGGCCGCAGGCGCTAGGCCAGATTTTTGCCGTTCCGGGCCACTGGACGCTGGCAATCGCGGCTCGAAACTGCTTCACTGCCCCGCCCATTTTGCGGACATCCTGCGCAACGGAGACCAGTTCCCTTGTCAGTCAAGCTTCGCCTGAAACGCTTTGGACGCCTCAACCTGCCGACGTACCGCGTCGTGGCCACGGACACCCGTTCGCCCCGTGACGGCCGGATCATCGAGGCCATCGGTTACTACCTGCCTCTGATGCCCCGCGAGGGCGAACAGCTGAAGCTGGATGCCGACCGCGTGAAGTACTGGCTGTCCGTGGGGGCGATCCCCTCGGAGACCGTGGCCAGCATGATCAAGCGCACCGGCATCGAGATGCCGAAGCGCAAGCCTCGCGTGCGCGGCAAGAGCAAGGCCAAGGCCAAGCCCTGGACGCCGCCCAAGAAGAAGCAGCCCAAGGCCAAGAAGGCGAAGCCCGCGGGCGAGAAGAAGTGACCGGGTGCAGGGGGCGCAGAGCGCTTCCTGCCTGACACCTTCGACGGAATCGTTGCTTCGACAGGACCTCGATCCGCGCGGCGGAGCCGGATCGGGTTGGCACAGGAGGTAGGTTTGGCAGCCAAGAAGAAGAACGACAAGGCAGCTGCCGGCGCCGCGGTGGAGCTCCCTCCGGATCCGCGTCAGGCGCTGCCTGCTGGCGATGCGAGCTGGAGCACGGCCCTCGCCGACCTCAAGGCCGTCATGGCCTCGCTCGAGACCCCTGCCGAGCCGAAGCTGCTCGACCTGTTCGAGGCCATGCTGCACATCGCCTTCGGCGAGGGTCTCGGCTGTGGTGTCGGCCAGGAGGCTGCGCGCCGGATTCGCACCAGCTTCGTCGACCGCAACGAGTTCCGCGTGACCGAGGCCTACGAGGTCGAGGACCTGCTGCGCGACCTGCCGATCCCCAACCTGTTCGCTCGCTGCCTTTGGGTGCGCGAGACCGTCGGCCACATCTACAACGACCAGAACGGCCTCGAACTCGGGTTCCTGCGCGACCTTGGCGTGGGCGACCGCGCCACGTTCTTCCAGCGCCTGCCTGCGATGCCGCCGTCGGTGGTGGCCTGGATCAACAACCTCCTCACCCTCGAGGAACTGGTGTTCTCGGACAAGTCGATCCTGCGCGCCCAGCAGCGCCTCGGGATGGAACCGAAGGACGCCAAGGCCGCCAAGTTCGTGGACGAGGTGCGCGCCATGCTCAAGCCCTTCGGCCACCTGCCCGTGACCGTGGGCAAGGACGAGGCGCCCAACAAGGCCGGCCTCGCCAAGCCCAGCCAGCAGCACGCCCTCTGCCCGGCTTGCTGCCTCGTGCGCCTCGGGCCGCCTGCCAAGCAGCGTCGCTGACTGTCGTGACCCGGCCCCGGTTGCTGCTGGCATCGACCTCGCCGCGCCGGAGCCGCCTGCTCACCGAGGGCAACCTTGCGTTTGCGCTGGTGGAGCCCGGACCGGAGCCCCTCGGGCGTGGTTCGCCGCGCGAACTTGCCGCATTCCGTGCCCGTGAGAAGGCCCGCGGTGCGCGCTTCGATCCGCGCGAGGCAGTCCCCGTCCTCGGTGTCGACACGGTGGTGGACCTCGGCGGCACCGAGTACGGCAAGGCGGAGACGCGCGCAGACGCGGAGGCGATGCTGCTCAGGCTCGCTGGGCAGGTGCACCACGTGCACACGGGCCATTGCCTGTTCCACCCGGCCAGCGGCGCCATGGTGGAGGAACTCGCCACGTCCGAGGTGGTGTTCGCGGTGCCGAGCGCGGCCCAACTCGCGGCCTGGCTCGACTCCGGCCTCTGGCGCGGCAAGGCCGGCGCCTACGGGATCCAGGACCCGCTGGCGGCATTCGCCAGCCTCTCGGCGGGCGCGCTGGACACCGTGATCGGGATGCATGTCGACGCGGTGCGGCGGTTGCTGGCCCGCCTCGAGGCGGGAGGCGCATCGTGACGCTTCGCAGTGTGATCGCGCGCGCCACCGCGGCCCTGTTGCTCGCGGCTGCCGGCATCGCCGCACTGGTGGTGGTGCTGCAGCAGCAGGAACAGGAACAGCACGTGCTCGCAGCTCGCGCGAGCGCGCCCCTTCCGCCCGTGCCGCGCACGGACCTGCCGCCGGTGGGGCGCACGGCCCAGCCCGTGCTGGTCTGCAGCGCCGCGTCCGAACTCCCCGACGGCGCTGCGCCGCTGCTGCGGGTGCTGGCCGACGGCTCGGTGGCCATGGTGCGTCCTGCGCCGCTGGCGCAGCGCCCGGGACAGCTTGCCGAGACGGTGCCGACGGTCCTGCTGCCAGCGCCCCTCCACGACCTGACCCCGGCCCAGCGCGGCGGCTTGCTCGAGTGCCTTGCGGCGCTGGTGGTGGACCGGCCGGTGCCCGAAGGCGCCGTTCGGGTCTCGGGCCCGGAGGCGGGTGCGCTGGAACTGGACCGCCTGCTCGCCTGGCTGCCGTGAATCCGCACAGGTTCGGGACGGAACCTCCGGGCGGGTGTTGACCCCCCGCGAACGGTCCCTACACTGCTGCGCCCCATTCGGCCCAGG
>JBEATZ010000200.1:0-15647 GCA_041161695.1 Planctomycetota bacterium
GCTTGCCGGCGCGCAGGGTCGTGACCTCGATGCGCCTGCCGTCGAGCTTCATGGCCAGCGTGCCGCTGCGCAGCGAGGCGAAGCCGCGCACGACGAGGTGCAGTTCGCACACGGCGAGCGCCAGCGTGCGCGACCGCTGGTCGCCGAGACCGGGCAGCCGCTCGAACAGCTCGCGGATCGGGCGCAAGCCGCTGCCCTCGTGGCCGAGGTGCCGCGGGAAGTCGGCATGCGCAGTCAGGCCCTTGCCGAGGTCGTGGCAGAGCACCGCCAGCAGCAGTGCGCTGCGGTCGCGCTCGTCGAAGCCGCGTGATCGTGCAACCGCCCACTCGAGCGCGAGCACGACGTGCAGCGCCTGGCTCACCTCCGGGTGGTGCCGCTGCGGGCCGGCAGGACGACCGTCGAACTGGGGCGACAGCTCGGGTGCGATCGTCTCCAGCAGGTCGGCCTCGTGTAGCTCGAGCAACAGGCGACCGGGCGAGGCGCAGTGGAGCAGGCCTGCGCGCAGTTCCGCGGCCACGGCTTCTGCCGGCACCTCCAGGAGCAGGTCCACGGGCAGCGCGAGCTTGCGGATGGCGCGGTCGAGCTCGAAGCCCAGTTCATGCGCCTTGCGGAAGTAGCGGATCCAGCGCACGGGGTGCTCGTGCACGCGCTGCGCCACGTCGCCCACCGGCACGATGCGCCGTGCGCGCCAGTGGTCCATCCCGCCTTGCGTGTCGTGCACCCTGCCAGTCGCAAGTTCGACGGCCAGCGCGCCGATCGTCATGTCGCGTGCGCCGAGGTCGGCGTGGATGCGCTCCTCGATGCCGTCTTCCGGCTTGCCGGCGCGCAGGGTCGTGATCTCGATGCGCCTGCCGTCGAGCTTCATGGCCAGCGTGCCACGTTCGACGCTGCCCTCGGTGGTGGCGAGGTGCACGCCATGCTGCTGCAAGATGGCCGTGCCGCGCGCCGTGTCGTGCACCCAGGAGAGGTCGAGGTCGGCAGGCTGCGGGCCTGCGATGCCGGCGCGGCTGCAGGCGATGGCAAGTGCCTGGCTGCCGACGATGCAGGCTCCGTGCGCCGGGTCGAACAGCCATGCTGCGCGCGCGCGCAGCCAGTCGAACGGGTCAACAGGGCTCACTTGCGCTTGTTCTTGTCCAGCCACGCCTTTGCCTCGGCTGCCGTGCTGAAGCGCTGGCCGGTGAGGGCGAACAACGCCTCCTTCACCTTCTCGCGCCAGGCCTTCCATGCGTACCAGCGCGCCTTCCAGTACTCGGCAGGAGGGTTGGACGGGTCGTGTTCGTCGGCCGGGATGGGCTCGTCGAGGTTGTCGAGCAGCAGCTTGGCTGCCTTGTGCTCCTTGTGCTTCGTCACCAGCGCGAGGATCGCCTCCTGGAGGCCCACGCGTTCGGCCGCGTAGTCGCTCCCGAACAGCGGTTCGATGTCGGGCCACATCGTGGTGTCGTAGCCGCTGCGCGCAATGCCGCTCACCACCTCGGCGAGCACTGCTGGCGCCGCCTCCACCTTCTTGGACTTGAGCAGCGTGCGCAGTGCCCGAGGCGCCTCAGGTGCAGGCTGCAGCGAGAGCAGCACCACGGCGCGCTTGCGCACCACCAGCGACTCGTCGTTCTCGGCGACGCCGACCAGCGGCTTGACGAAGGCCTTGTTGGCTCCCTGCGCCAGTTCCTCGACGGCCTTCATCCGCTCGTTCATCGAGCGCTTGCCCTTGGCGGCCTTGTTGAAGGTGTCCACTGCAGCCTTGGCGGCCTTGTCGTCCACGGCCGCGAGCGGCATGGGCTCCGCGGCAACGGGCGCAGCAGGGGTCGCAGGCGCACCGCCCTGGGGCGGCGGGTCCTGCAGGGTCACGACGATCGTGAACAGCAGCGTCAGCATGATCGCTTGGTTCCTCCGCAGTGGGTCAGAGTTCGACGAACCTGCCGCCGTTGGCCTCGGCCATGCGGCGCATGAGTTCCTCGGGCTTGATGGTCATGGTGTCGGGCAACCGTTCGCCCGGCGTGCTGATGAAGACCGTGTTGATGCGCACGCGCGAGAAGCGGTTGGTCTCGGCGACGATCCGCAGGATCTCCTGGGGGTCGAGAATCTCGCCCACGGTGGGGGCGCCGTCCGAGAGCACGAAGAGCTCGTCGACGGAACTCTCGTAGCGCTCGCCGTACACGAGCGACTTGAGCTTGAGGCCCTCCTGGATGCCGCCCCACAGGTTGGTGCCGCCTTCTGCCTTGAGGTCGTTCACGTACTTGCGGAACGCATCCTTGTTGCGCGCGTTGGCTACCTGCAGGTCCTTCTGCCACTGCCTCGCCTTGGCCTCGCCATTGAAGGTCACGAGGTTGAAGGAGGACACCTCGGGCAGCTGGTCGAGGGCACGCAACAGCTCGCGCTTCGCGAAGTCGAGCCGCGTGGGGAGCTTGTCGGGGATCTCGGACGCCGTGGTGGCCTTCACCGGCATCGTGGCCGTCATCGAGCCCGACAGGTCCAGCACGAACACGACGCGCGTGCCCTGCACCGGGATCCCGCAGAAGCCTCCTGCCACGGTGATCTCGTCGCCTGCCTTCGCCGGGCGCACGAAGCTCACCTTCATCGTCGCCTTCTCCTTCTCCCAGAGCTCGCGCCACTGGTCGGGACGATCGGCGGGGAACACGGCGCCCGTGAGGCTCACGAGCACGTCGTGGGAGCGGTGCAGCAGCAGCCCCGAGGTCTTGCCGGAGAGCACGTCCTGCGGGTTGTCCTTGAACCGCTGCAGCACGGCGATGAGGGCAGGGATCGTCTCCGCCGAACGGAAGTCCTCGAGGAATCCGACGAGCGCGAGGTCCGCGCGCCAGCTGGTGCGGCCGATCGCGCCGATGGCGGCGCGGATGGCGAGGCGCGAGGACTCCGGGGCCTGCGGTGGCTCGGCGCCGCCTGCGGGCGCAGCGGCGTACTTCGCCAGCGACGCGCGCAGCGCGCCCACCAGCGCCTCGACCACCCGGTCGTCCGTCTCGCGCTCGATGCAGCCCGCGAGCGCTGTCACAGCCTGTTCGTCCGCTGCTGCTGCGAGGCCATCGGCTGCGGCGAGCCGCACGGAGGCTTCGGGCGCCCCGAGAGCCTGTTCCAGGATCGAGCGCTTCTGCGCCTCGGTGCTGCGTCCCAGCGCGCGCAGGGCCGCTGCCCGCATGCCTGCCGCCCTGGGCTTCGCGACCTTCGCCTCGCCTCGTGCCGTCTGCACCATGCGCTCGAGCGCCGCAGGCGCCGTGAACTTCGGCGTCCACTTCTCACCGAGTGCGCGCACGAGGAACGGCGCCATCTCGCGGGTGTACTTGCCGTCGTCGAGGCCGATGGACGCGACCTCGAGCGCCATGGTCATGGCCTCGGGCGTGCCCTCGGCTGCCGCCTTCTCCAGCAGGATCTCCAGCTCGCGCTCGCGCGTGAGCTCGCCGAGGAAGTCCTTGGGCAGCTGCCCGAACTTGTCGGCGACGGAATCCTTGCGGTTGATGCCCTTGTTGTTCCACGCGACCTTGCCGTCGCGGTAGAGCTTGAGCCACGCCTCGAGCGCCTTGACGACGCGTTCGTCGGCCCGGGCTTCGATGGTGCTGACGTCATGCGTGGACGGCACGTTTGCATGCGCGCCGGACCACGACAACACGAGGCAGAAGAAGGCGATGAGGGCCATGGGTCGTGGGCCCATGGTAGTGTCGGTGCGCCGCGCGCGGGCGGGGTTTCGCGGGGCTCAGCGGGTCTGCTGGGGCTCGCCCGTCGCAGGCATGCTGATCCGCAGCAGCGTGGCGGGATTTGCCACCGTGCTGCGCGGGGCGACCAGGTTGGTGCCGCAGTCGTCCTGGAACACGAAGATGCGGCCCTGCAGCTGCGGGTCGAGCGTGGGCACGCCCTGCGCCACCACGGACTGGCCCGGCATCACGTAGAACAGCCGACCGATCACCTGCGGGCGGTCCATGCTGATGCGCATGAGCACCTGCTGGCGCTCTGCGGGCGTCCAGATGCCGCGGACGCGCAGGTCCTCGGGCAACCCGGCGATCCGGTGGACGCGCCGCAGGGCAGGCGCCACGACGGTGCGCACGGCATCCATGTCGGCGCGGTGCAGTCGCTCCTCGTCGAGCAGCTGCACCATCATGCGCAGCTCGGCATCGACCTGCGGGTTGGAGAAGGTCACGTGCTCGTCCTCGCGCAGGCGCAGCAGCACGGACCCGAGGTCGTGCATCTGCACGGCGTGTTCGCAGACCGAGCGGACCATCGGATCGGCAGGCTGGCCCTGCGACGGCGCCTGCCGGCCCTCGAGCGCCGCGATCTGGCTGCTCGCCTGCACGTAGTTGTTGCGGAACTGCAGCGCGGCTTCGCGGGCCAGCAGGTCCGGGGTGAGCGGGGCGAGGCTGGCGAACGCGGCGGAGGGCTGGTTGTCCTGGAGCTGTGCCTCGCCGCGTGCGACGAGGCGCGGCTGCGCGGCATTGTCGGTGGCGTTGCGCGCCTTCTCGGTCGCGGGCTGCAGCACGTCGAGTGCAACCAGCACGGCGGCGGCGGCGGCCGCGCCTGCCAGCAGGTAGCGCACCTTGGATGCGAGGGGCACCGGCTCGCGGAACACGGCCTCGGGCGTGCCCTCGCCCGACTGGATCCGCTCCCAGAGCTGGTCGTGGAAGCCGCTGCTCACGCGCTGCTTGGGCAGCCGCAGGGCCAGCGACTGGGCTGCCTGCAGTTCCCTCCACATGGCCGTGCACGGCTCGCAGCCGTCCACGTGCTCCATCAGCAGTGCGCGCTTGCCGGACGGCAGGCGGCCGTCCAGGCAGAGCGACAAGTCGTAGTGCGCAGTGCGACAGTTCATGGGTGCATCAGACCTTGATCAGGCGACTCACGAGCGACTGGAACCGCTTGCGGGCGCGGAACAACCGCGTCGACACGGTCTTCACGGGGCAGCCGAGGACCGCAGCCGCGTCCTCGTAGCTCAGGCCCTCCATCTCGCAGAGCAGGAACGCTTCGCGGAACTTCGGGGGTATCTGTTCGATGGCCGCCTCGATGGCGGCATTGGCCTCGCGAGACTCCGCGAGCTGGTCGGGTGCGTGCGCGGCCGGATCCTCGGCGCTGAACGCATGGTCGTCGTCGCGCTGCAGGTCGCGGAACAGGCTCAGCTTGAACTTGCGGCGGCGCAGCTGGTCGAGGCAGAGGTTTCGCGCGACGCGGTAGAGCCACGGCCGGAAGGCGGGGGCAGGCACCTGGTGGAGGTGCCGGTACAGCGCGAGGAAGGCGTCCTGCGCCACGTCCTCGGCGGCCGTTGCGTCGCCGAGCATCCGCGCCGCATAGGCCTTCAGCCCGTCGGCGTGTTCCGCCAGGGCGCGGTTGAAGGCCACCAGGGTGACCGGGTCTGGCTGCTCGGCGGTGCGGGCGGTCATGACGACGCGATCAGACGTCGCGGCCGCGGCGGAACTCCACGTTCCTGCCGCGCCCGTCGCGGGCCGGGCCGCGATCCTGGCCTTGTTCCGACTCTTCCATGGCGCGCAGGCGGCGCTGGGCACCCTCGATCTGGGCGCGCAGGCGGTCCATCACCTGCCTGCGGGTCTCGGGGTCCATCTGCATCGGTCCCATGGGGGGCATGGGCATGCCCCTCTGTTCCTGCTGCCGGACCTTGTCGCCCTGCATCTCGTCGGCGCCGCGCCAGCTTATACGATCCTGCTGGGGACGCGCCTGCGGGGCGCGGGGCTCGCGCTGCTGGGCCGGGCCGCCGCGGTGCTGCTGGCAGCACTGGCAGTCGCAGTTGCAGCCGCCGCGGTCGTCGCCCGGGGGCTGTTCTGCGCGCGTCTCGGAGCGGTACGTCCGGATGCCGTCCTGCTCGGCCTGCATGCGCAGGCCGCGCTCGATCCTGCGGCCGGACTCCTCGGGCGCCATTTCGATGACCATGGGCTCCCCGGAGTTCTCCTCCGTGCGCAGCACCATGATGCGGCGCGGCTGGCCTTCCGCGACCTCGCCCGAGAAGGTGCGAGGTGCGACAGGCTCCTTCGCCTCCGCGGGCTGGGAGGGCTGCACCGCCACCGCCTTCGGCTCGCGTGCCTTGGGCTTCGTCGCGGGCTCCTGCTGCTTCTCGGCGGGCGCCTTCGCGGCAGGCTTCGTCTCGGCGGCCATCGACCGTTCGATCTCGGCCTGGATGCCGCGCAGTTCGGCCTCGAGCTCGGCGATCACCTCGTCCTGGCTCTTCTTCGCCGGCTCGGTCTTCGGCGCGGGCTTCGGGGCCGCGGGGTCCTGCTGCTGCTGCATGGCGCGCATGCGCATCGGCCGGGTCGCGGGCACGGGTTCCGCAGGCTTCACCGCCACGGCTTCGGGAGCAGGCGCGGGCTTCGCAGGTGCGGTCTCGGGCTTCTTCTCCGCGGCCCTGGCCTCGGCCGCGCGCATCTCGCGCAGCGCGGCGCGGAGTTCCTCGCGCACGATCTTGCGGATGTCCTCGCGCGGGTCTTGCGCCTTCGGTTCCTGCGCCTTGGTTTCCACCGCGGCAGAGGACTCGGGCCTCGACTCGGCGCGCGCCGCCTCCTGGGTCTGGGGCGCAGCCGCCGGGCGGCGGACCATCACGCCCTGCGCGAACACAGGGGACACGGTCAGGGTGAGGATGGCAGAAGCGGTGACGAGGGCTGAGAGGCGCATTGCGCGGACCTTCCGGGAAAGGGAGGATCGGACCAACGGGTCCGTGTCGACAAGACTCCAGTTTGCCGCAAGCGGCGGACTGGGTTGGATTTTTCGGCTGTCTGGCCGATGCGCCTGACCCAAAAAGGGCACCCATGTTCCGCTTGTCCGGCCAGTTCTTCCCGACCCGAGCCCTCCTTGCGATGGCCGCCTTGTTGCCGTGCACGGCCTGCGGCGGGGCCCTCGGCGAGCGCCACATCGAGCCGATGCGCGGCGAAATCGACCTTCCTGCGGAGGTGCGCACCGTCCGCTTCGAGGGGGCGACGGCCAGCCTGAAGGTGCTGAGCCGCGACGAGAAGGGCGTGCCCGTCACGGAACGGAAGCTCCGGTACCAAGGGAAGTTGCGCCTCGCAGCCGACACGCCGGCCCAACTCGAGGCCTTGCGGCCGGTGTCGAACCAGCTGGTCGCGCGCGTCGACCCCGCGGCCCCGGACACCCTGACCGTGCAGGCCCCGGCGATGCCCGCGGGCGCCGACCCGCTGCACAGCGTGCTCGGCGCGGAGGTCACCGTGTGGCTACCCGAGGACCTCGGGCTGCAGCTCGAGTCGCGGGACGGCGGCTACCTCGAGGTCGAGGACCGCGCCGCGCCCGTGCGCATGGCGACGGGCCGCGGCGACCTGAGGTTGTCGCGGTGCCGCGGCGACGCCGTGCTGCGCACCGGCGCGGGGGTGACCATCGTCGACCGCCACGAGGGCAACCTCGAGGTGCAGGCCAAGGCAGGCGAGGTGCAGGCGTGGGTGCGCAAGCCCGCGGCGACGATCCGCATCGTCACCGGCAAGGGCAACATCCAGTGCCTGGTTCCCGGTGAGACCGGGATGCGCGCCGACGTGCGCTGTGAGCAGGGCAAGATCGCGAACGGCTTCGGCTTCCCCGTCGAACGCGTGCTGGAGTTCGGGGCTGCGATGACCGGCCAGCGTGGCAACGGCGCCACCGAGGTCGTGCTGCGTTCCGGCAAGGGCGTGCTCTCCCTCAGCCACCACGTGTTCGACTGAACGTGTGCGCGGCAGCGCCACGGCACGGGACTTGTCCGCATCGCGGAAACGCGCCCGGCGTCCTTGGGTGCGCGCTCTCCTGCGGCCTGTCCTCTCGCAAGCCGACAGCGGCTCACGGTGGCGCCCGTTCTCGCACTACTGCGTAGCACGAATCGGACCCGGGTCTGGCAACTTGGTGGCGTGGGACGAATGGCCCACAACACCACAAAGGACCACGACCATGGCCACCTCCAAGAAGTTCCTGATCTACTCCGCAAAGGACGCGAAGGCAGAGTCGCTGACTGCTGTCCTGCCGTCCGGCACCACGCCCACGATCTGCCCCTCGCTCGACGACCTGCGCGGCAGGATCGAGGGCGGCGACTTCGACGCCCTGCTCGTCGAGCCGGCCGCTGCGATGAAGAAGTTGTTCGGCGCCGCAGGCGAGGAGTCCGACCTGAGGGTCCCCCTCGCCGAGATCGAGAAGCGCCACATCCTGCGGGTGCTCGCCTCCACGGGCGGCAACAAGACCCAGGCAGCGCGCATCCTCGGCATCGACACGAAGACGCTCTACAACAAGATCAAGGCGTACCAGAACGCCGAACAGCTCGCGCGCAAGCGCGCCCTGATCAACGGCAACATGACGACGTCGGTCTGAGCGAGGGCGCGACAGCGCGCTGCGATCGCGCCTGTGCCGAGGGGCTGTGGTTCGCCCTGCGCGCATGCCGATTTGCCGGCAGGGATCCGAGTGGGGTCCCTGCCCGCGACAGGCCGGATTCTCCTGCTTGGACCGTTCTTCAGCGCCTGTCGCGGGCCGTCTTTCCTCCCCGGGTGGCCGGGTCGAGGATGCGCCGCTGGAAACGGCCGCCTGATGGCGTAGAACGTTCGCCCAAATGGGCCTGAACGATCATCGCCAGCAGTTGAAGCAGACCGAGCTCCGCGTCGACCAGCTCAAGGTGAGTCTTTGACTACGCCCGCAAGCACCGCGAACTGGCCGAGATCGAACACCGCATGACGCAGCCCGGCTTCTGGGACAACCAGGAGCAGGCGCGGAAGCTGATGGAGCAGAAGAAGGTCTGCCTGCAGGCGGTCGAGCCCATCGACCGGCTCACCGGGCAGATCGAGGACTGCAAGGTCCTCCTCGAACTGGGTGAGGATGACCCGTCCGCGGTCGAGCAGGACCTCGTCGACACCGAGTCGAAGATGGCGCAGTCCCTCGAGGCCATCGAGTTCCAGCTGATGCTGGGCGCCGAACACGACCCGATGAACGCGATCGTCACGATCGTGCCGGGCGCCGGCGGCGTGGACGCCTCCGACTGGGCCGAGATGCTGCTGCGCATGTACGTGAAGTGGGCGGCGCGGATGGGCTACGACGTGGAGGAGATGGACCACCAGGCCGCGGAGGAGGCGGGCATCCGCAACGCGACCATCCTCGTGAAGGGCGCCTTTGCCTACGGCCGCCTCAAGGCCGAGCAGGGCGTGCACCGCCTCGTGCGCATCTCCCCGTTCGACGGCCAGGCGCGGCGCCAGACGTCGTTTGCCTCGGTCGAGGTGGTGCCGGAGCTCGACGACACCATCGAGGTGAAGATCTCCCCCGATGACCTGAAGGTCGACACGTTCCGCAGCTCGGGTGCGGGCGGCCAGCACGTCAACAAGACCGAATCCGCGATCCGCATCACGCACATCCCCTCGGGCATCGTCGTGGCCTGCCAGCAGGAGCGCAGCCAGCACAAGAACCGCGAGACCGCGATGAAGGCGCTGCGTTCGAAGCTGTACCAGCTCGAACTCGCGAAGCGCGAGGCGGAGCTGGCGAAGTTCTACGGCGACCGAGGCTCGGTGAGCTGGGGCAACCAGATCCGCAGCTACGTGATGCAGCCGTACCAGATGGTGAAGGACCTGCGTACCGACGTGGAGACGTCGGACGTCCATGGCGTGCTCGACGGCGACATCAATCGCTTCGTCGAGGGCTACCTCAAGCAGCGGAAGGATGAGAAGAAGGCATGAAGCGCGCGCTGATCTCGGTGACGGACAAGGCCGGCGTGGTGGAGTTCGCGCGTGGACTCGTGGCGCTCGGTTACCAGGTGCTCTCGACGGGCGGCACGCGCAAGGCCCTCGTCGACGGTGGCGTCCCAGCCGTGGAGGTCGCCGAGTACACGGGCTCGCCCGAGATGCTCGACGGCCGCGTGAAGACGCTGCATCCCAAGGTGCACGGCGGCCTGCTCGGCCGGCGTGACGACCCGTCGCACGTCGCGGCGATGGCGCAGCACGGCATCGGCACGATCGACGTGCTCTGCGTCAACCTCTACCGCTTCCGCGAGACGCTGCGGAAGCCCGGCGTGACGCGCGACGAGGTGGTCGAGAACATCGACATCGGCGGCCCGGCGATGATCCGCAGCGCCGCCAAGAACCACTCGCACGTGGCCGTGGTGGTCGACCCCGCCGACTACGCGCGCGTGCTCGACGGCCTCCGTTCCGGGGCGCCGTCGCAGCAACTGCTGCGTTCGCTGGCGGCCAAGGCCTATGCGCACACGGCTGCCTACGATGCAGCCATCGCCGCGTGGCTCGACGGCGAGCGGCGCGAGGTGGCGGGCGAGCCGCGCTTCCCCACGCGTTTCAGCATGAGCGGCGAGAAGCTGCAGGACCTGCGCTACGGCGAGAACCCGCACCAGTCTGCCGCCTTCTACACCTGCGGCGAGTCGGGCCCGACGCTCGCCGGTGCGAAGCAGCTGTGCGGCAAGGAGCTCAGCTACAACAACATCCTCGATGCCGACGGTGCGCTTGCTCTCGCATGCGAGTTCCGCGAGCCCGTGTGCGTGGTGGTGAAGCACAACAATCCGTGCGGCGCGGCCACTGCGCCGACTCTGGAGCGCGCGTGGGAGCTGGCTCTCGCGAGCGATCCGGTCAGTGCGTTCGGCGGCATCCTCGCCATCAACCGCCCGCTCGACGTGGCGACCGCGCAGGCGATCGTGAAGAGCGGCAACTTCCTCGAGGTGTTGGTTGCACCCGAGGTGCCTGCAGACGCTCTCGCGGCATTGCAGCAGGCCAAGTGGGGCCAGAGCGTGCGCGTGCTGGCGCTGGGCGGCATGCCCGTGCCCTCTGCATCCCGCACCGTGGTGCGCCAGGTGAGCGGCGGCTTGCTGCTGCAGGATGCCGATGCACCTGTCGACGCGCCGAGCGCAGGACCGATGACGAAGCGCGTGCCCACGGCTGCGGAGACCGCTGCCCTGGACTTCGCATGGATCGTGTGCAAGCACGTGAAGTCGAATGCCATCGTGCTCGCGCGCGCAGGCAGCGACGGCACGCGCTTCACGGTGGGCATCGGCGCCGGCCAGATGAGCCGCGTCGATTCCTCCACCATCGCCTGCGCCAAGGCGGGCGAACGCGCCCGCGGCGCCGTGGTTGCGAGCGATGCCTTCTTCCCGTTCCCGGACGGCCTCGAGGTGTGCGCGCGCGCTGGCGTCACGGCGGCGATCCAGCCCGGCGGCTCGAAGCGCGACGGCGAGGTCGTTGCCGCAGCCGAGGCCCACGGCATGGCGATGGTGGCCACCGGCAGGCGGCACTTCCGGCACTGAGATGAACTCTCCCGTGCGCGAACTCACCATGCTCCTCGGCGCCGACCACCCGGCGTTCGGTGCGGTCGAGATGCGCGTGCAGGCCGAAGGTCGCAGCGCCCTGGCGATCAGCGCCGGGGCCGCGGGACCGAGCGGCGCGGAGGCGCGCAAGCAAGGCGTGGCGGTGCCCAACGAGGACGCGGTGCTGGTCGTCGACGAGGGACCGCGCACGCTTCTCGCCGTCGCGGACAGCCACCACGGGCACGAGGCCGCCTGCGACCTGGTGGCGCAGCTGGCGCAGCGGTTCGCCCCTGCGGCCGGCGCCCCGGGTCCGGCGCCCCTGCCCCGCGACCCGCTTGCCGTGCTCGACGTGCTGCGGCGCCTCGACCGGGGCTCCGAGCGGCCGGACACCGCGTCGCGCGCAGCCCTGCTCGTCGCGGTCATCGACCGTGAGCGCGGCCAGGGCTTCGGCGCGAGCTTCGGCGACTGCTCCCTGACCGTGGTGGGCAGGAACCGCGAGCCGATGCCCGTGACCCGGAAGAACCGCGCCTTCGTCAGCCCGTGGCTGCCCGGCAGCCTGCATCCGCGGCTTGCCTTCGAGTTCGCCCTGCGGGTCCAGCCCGGCGACCTCGTCCTCGCCTTCACGGACGGCATCGACGAGTGCCACTACGGCAACCCGCAGGCCTCGATCCGCCCCGCACACCTCTGGAACCTGCTCCTCGAGAGCGGCTCCGAACCCCTCGCCTATGCCCGCGGGCTCGCCGAACTGGCCCTCGCCGGTGTGGGGGGCAACGCCGGCGGGCAAGACAACCTTGCCATCGGCGTTTCGCGCGCCTGAGACGCGCAGCGCCCCGACGATCCGGTCCCATCGGTTATGCTCCATCCGGCCGTATCGGGGCCCTCTCAACTTTCCACAAAAGCTGTTAAGAACCGTCCCGCCCACCGGCGAAACTGGCAGTTGGCGATCCCGCCTATGGCATGGGGAAACCCCTGCCAATCCAAGGGTTGCCACGACCGTCGCGCCGGTGCGGCGCGGCCTCGCGTTTCTCGATCGGCAGTGCCATGACCAACCTATCGCTCGAACCCACCCAGGCCTCCCAGCCTGCGCAGGAGTCGCAGGAGATCCAGTTCGGACAGATCCTCGCCATGCTCTGGCGCGGTCGCTGGATCATCCTCACCTGCGTCCTGCTGTCGGGCGTTGCCGGGTACCTGTACGTCAGCAACCGCGGGACGATCTGGCGCGCGTCCTCGCGCGTCTACGTCGAGCGCAAGGGTCCGACCAGCGTCGCAGCCGAGCAGGTGCTCCTCGGTCTCGGCACCCAGAACTTCGTCAACACGCAGGCCGAGTTGATGATCTCGCGCGACATCCTCATCGAGACCCTGCAGAAGTTCCGCGCCGAGAGCCCGACCCCGCAGATCTTCGGTGAAGTGCCGGTGAACGAGGTGTCGTGGCTGCGCGGCAACATCAAGGTCAGCGTCGGTCGCAAGGACGACATCATCACGGTCTCGCTGGACTCCAAGTTCCTCGATGAGGCCTGTGCGATGGTGAACCACCTGGTCGACAGCTACCAGGCGTTCCAGGCCAAGCGCTACAAGTCGACCTCGGTCGAGCTCTACCAGGCACTCGAGCGCGACAAGGAGCGCTTCACGAAGGACTACGAGGCGGCGATCAACGAGCGCATCCAGTTCCGCAAGGACAACCCGGGCGTGGGCTCGGATGGTTCGAGCCTCTCGGTGTTGCGCGAGAACTGGCGCAACCTCGTCAGTGAACTCGCGCGCTCGGAGAACGAGCTGCTCCAGGCCGAGGTCACGTGGAACAGCGCGAAGGACCTCACCGTCGACCCCAGCGTCATGCGCGACGTGCTGCCCGCGTTGCTCGACCGCGCGGGTACGACCATCACGTCCTATTCGCCGATGAACCAGGCGATCTCGGCGCAGATCCAGTCGCTGGAGCGCGAGCGCGCCGACCTGCTGATCGACCTGAAGGAAGGTCATCCGCGCATCGACCAGATCGACCAGACCGTCCGTCGCCTGCGCGAGTCGATGGCCGGCGAGGACCTGCAGTTCGCCAAGGCCTACCGCGATGCGTTGCAGTACCGCTTCACGGCCGCGAAGAGCAAGCGCGACCAGCTCGCCGGAAAGGTCCAGCAGAACGAACAGCAGATCTTCGACCTCGACGCGCGCGAGGCCGAGTACGCGAAGCTCACCGACAAGGTCGCACGTGCGAAGGAATCGCTCGACGCGATCTACGACAAGCTGCAGCAGATCAACCCGGACGACGACAAGGACCTGACCTTCGTCAACATCCTCGACTACTCGCGCCCCGACTCCTCGGAAGTGGCCTCGGGTCGCGGCCTCGGCCTCAGCACCTCACTGTTGCTCGGCGCGATGCTGGGCGTGGGCCTCGCATGGCTGCGCTCGGTGCTCGACACGCGGTTGCGCAACGCAGAAGAAGTCCGACGCGGCCTCGGTGTCCAGCTCCTCGGCATCATGCCGCAGGCCTCCAAGGCCGCGACGGCCGAGGACCTCACCCCGGTGCAACGCTGGGATGCAGACCGTCACTACGCGGAGTCGGCGCGTTCGCTGCGCACGGCCGTGTACTTCGGCATGGCCGACGTCGGCGGCAACATCCTGCAGATCACGTCGCCCGATGCCGGTGACGGCAAGACCTCGACGGCAACCAACCTGGCCATCGCCATGGCCAAGGCCGGTCAGCGCACGCTCATCATCGACTGCGACCTTCGCAAGCCGCGTCAGGCAGAGCGCTTCGGGGTCTCGAACCACGTCGGCATGTCCAGCGTGCTCGACGGACAGGTCTCGATCGACGACGCGATCCAGCCCACGGAGCAGGAGGGCCTGTCGCTCCTCACCAGCGGCCCGGTTCCCTCCAACCCGGCCGAACTGCTCAACAGCGAGAAGTTCGGTCTGTTGCTCAAGGACCTCGGCACGCGCTACGACCGCGTGATCGTCGACTCGCCGCCCGTGTTGCCGGTCACCGACGCGCGCATCATCGCCGCGCAGTGCACGGCGACGCTCGTGTGCCTGCGCGTCGACAAGACCACGCGCAAGCGCGCGGCAGCGGCCCTCGATGCCCTCGTGGGCGTCGGCGCCAAGCTGCTCGGCGTGATCCTCAACGACATGCCCACGGGCCTCGGCTACGGCTACGGCTATGGCTACGGCTACGGCTACGGCGGCTATGGCTACGGCGGCTACGGCTACGGCTACGGCGGCTATGGCGAGGACGACCAGTCCGGCGGCCAGGGCGCGCAACCCAAGGGCCGCCGTTCGCGCGTCCGCGTGCCGGCCGCCGGTGCGCCCGAGGCCCCTTCCAAGTCCTGAGCTCACGGAACAGACGACCATGCACCCGACCTCCAGGTTCCAGACCCCTGCCCGCCGCGCAGGGATTCGGCTCGGCCAGCTGATGCTGCTCTCCGTGCTCGGCGCATGCGGCGTGGGAAGCGTCCACCTGCCGGATGAGGCAACCCTCGCAGCCTTCGAGGCTGCCGGACCGGTCGAGCCCGAGCTCGACATGAGCCAGATGGTTGCCGGTGTCCCGCAGCCCGGTCCGTACCGGGTCGTGCCCGGGGACATCCTGCAGATCAGCGGCGCGGGCTCGTTCATGACGGGCGGCGCCGGTGGTCCCTCTGGCGGAGGCGCTGACAGCATCGAAGCGCGGGTGCAGCCCGATGGCCGCATCAGCCTGCCGATGCTGGGCGACATGTCGGTGATGACGCCCGGCGAGGGAGGCAGGCTGCAGGGCCGCACTCTCGTCGAGATCGAGTCACTCGTGGCCGACACCCTCTCGGATCGCTACCTGCGCCACCGGCCGGCCATCGTCGTCCGCGTCAACGAGTACCAGAAGACCAAGGTCGCGGTGATGGGTTCCGTGAGCCAGCCTGGCGTCGTGGAACTGCAGTCCGACCAGCTCAGCGTGTTCGGTGCACTCACGGCTGCTGGCGGGTTGAGCCAGAACAACTCGATGAACAACCAGCTGACGCAGGCCACGCGCGCCGTGGCCACGCAGCAGGTGGGCGCCAAGATGATCCGCATCAAGCGGCCCGGCGACCTGGCGGCCAAGCCCATCCTCCTGCCGGTCAAGGGCTACAACCTGCCGGTGGCAGATGTGAGGCTGATGGGCGGCGAGACCATCGAGGTCGAGCCCTGGAACCCGGACCTCTACGTGGTGCTCGGTCTTGTCGGCGGCCGCGGCGTGTTCCCGTACCCGCCTGGCGAGCGCTACAACCTGATGCAGGCGCTGGCGTTCGCGGGAGGCACTGACCCGCTCGTCTACCCCCCCTATGCGACCATCATCCGCAGGGGAGTCGACGGCAAGCCCATCGCGGTGAGCTTCGGCATCAACGGCGACGACATCAAGCAGGCCATGGACGTGATCATCCGCCCGGGTGACATCATCGTCGTGGAACACACGATCGGGTCGTGGACGCGCCAGATCCTCTGGGAAGCGCTCGACATCCAGGTCCAG
>JBEATZ010000384.1:0-2944 GCA_041161695.1 Planctomycetota bacterium
AGAACTCGTTCCAGAAGAACTCGCGCAGCGCGGCGATCGCCGCCGACGGGTTGTAGTCGGAGAGCAGCCTGTGCACGGTGGTCACGGCTGCCTGTAGGCGCGACAGGATCCAGCGGTCCTCGAGCGGCAGCTCGGCGGCGACGAGCGGGCGGAACGTGCAGCCCTCGACGTTGAGGAATGCGAAGCGCGCGGCGTTGAAGACCTTGTTGCAGAAGTTTGCGCCGACGGCGAAGCGGTCGCTGGTGGCGCGCGCCTGGGCAAAGCCTTCCTTGCCATAGAGGCCGACGAGGTCGAACACCTTGCCGGTCTTGGGGTCGACGTAGGTGCCCACGAACGGGCCCTGCTTGGCGGTGGCCAGGTCGATGAGCCGCTCCTCGGAGTCGAAGGGCGAGATCGCCTGCACCGGCAACCGGATGTCCTGCGTGCCCGTCTGCAACTCGCACACGACGTAGCGCAGCGCGTCGGCGCCGTAGCGCGCGATGATGTCGAGGGGATCGATGCCGTTGCCCTTCGACTTCGACATGCGCTCGCCCTTGCCGTCGAGGATCGTGGCGTGCAGGAACACGTCGCGGAACGGCACGTCACCGAGGTTGTAGAGCCCGGTGATCACCATGCGCGCGACCCACAGCGTGATGATGTCGCGCCCGGTGACGAGGCAGGAGCCGGGGTAGTAGTAGTCGAGGACCGTGGTGCCGTCGGGCGCCACCATCGGGCTCTGGCCCTTGTCCACGGCTGCCGTCGCGGGATGGGGCCAGCCGAGCGTGCTGTGCGGCCACAGCGCCGAGCTGAACCACGTGTCGAGCACGTCGGGGTCGAGTTCGAGGCCCGCCCCCTGCAGCATCGGCCCGAGCTGGGCATCCTGCGATTCCTCGCGGAAGCACACCTGCACCTCGACGGTGGTGGGGCTGCCGGGCTGGCGCAGTGCCTGGAAGCACTCGGCTGCGGACCAGCGCCTGCCGTCGTCGGCGACCACCCATGCGGCGATGTCGTCGCGCTGCAGTGCCGTGCCCAGCACGGGCTCCAGCATCATCAGCTTCTGCACCGGCATGTCGCCGCGCCACACGGGGATGCGGTGGCCCCACCAGAGCTGGCGGCTGATGCACCAGTCGCGCTTCTCCGCGAGCCACTGGTCGTACATCTTGCGGTAGCGGTCCTGGTCGGGATGGAACTGCAACTGCGCGCGGGGCTTGCCGCCCGGCAGCGCCGGGAGCGCGCCGCTGGAGGCGTCGAGCGCGGCCTGGGCGAGGCCGGGGCTGCGGAACTCCTTCGCGGTGCCGCGGCCCATCATGATGCCGCCGTCCACGTCGGCCATGCGCACGAACCACTGCCTGCTGAGCCACGGCTCGACCACGGTCTTGCTGCGGTCCGAGTGGTCGACCTCCATGGCGCGGTCCTCGATGCGCTCCAGCAGGCCCTGCTGCTGCAGGTCGGCGAGGATGCGCTTGCGCGCCTCGAAGCGGTCGAGGCCGCGGTAGGGGCCGCCGGCCGAGCCCACCGTGCCGTTGGGCTCCATCATGTTGACGGCGCCGATGTGCGGGTGGCGCTGCCACACCGCGTAGTCGTTGGGGTCGTGCGCGGGCGTCACCTTCACGCAGCCGGTGCCCAGCGTCGGGTCGGCCCACGTGTCGCACACGAGCGGGATCTCGCGCTGCAGGATCGGCAGCACGACCTTGCGGCCGGCGCGCGCCATGGCCGCCACCTGCACGAGGTGGGGGATCAGGCTGGTCCTGCGCTCGACCAGCCGCTCGAGCTCGCGTTCGGCATCTGCACGTTCCTTCGCACTCGCCGCGGCGACGCGCGCCTGCTGCTCGGCGATGGCCTGTTCGAGGGCCCCGGCGGGATCGGGGTGCACGGCCACGGCCGTGTCGCCCAGCATGGTCTCGGGCCGCGTGGTGGCCACGTGCACGTGCGTGGGCTCGCCTGCCTGCGGATTCGCAACCGGATAGCGCAGGTAGTGGAACTTGCCCTGCACCGTCTCCTTGTAGAGCTCGTCGTCGGCCACCGCGGTCTGCAGCGCGCAGTCCCAGTTGACGAGGCGGTTGCCGCGGAAGATCAGGCCGTCGCGGAACATCCGGAAGAACGTGTGGCGCACGGCGCGCGCGCACACCGGGTCCATCGTGAAGCGCGTGCGGTCCCAGTCGCACGAGCAGCCCATGGCCTGCTGCTGCGTGATGATGCGCGTCTGGCACTGTTCCTTCCACGCCCAGATGCGCTCCATGAGCGCCTCGCGGCCGATGTCGTGGCGCGTCTTGCCCTCGATCTCCTTGAGGCGCTTCTCGACCACCGACTGCGTGGCGATGCCCGCGTGGTCGGTGCCAGCCATCCACAGGGTGTTGTCGCCCTGCATGCGATGCCAGCGGATGAGGAGGTCCTGCATCACGTTGTCCATCGCATGGCCCATGTGCAGCGCGCCCGTCACGTTGGGCAGCGGCATCATGACGACGTAGCGGTCCTCACGGCTGTCGGGCGTGGCCCCGAATGCCTTCTGCTGCAGCCACTTCTGCGTGACCGCGGGTTCCAGCGTGGCCGGGTCGTACTTCTCGGGGAGCGCGCTCGTCATGGAGGCGGGG
This sequence comes from Planctomycetota bacterium, assembly GCA_041161695.1. Lineage (GTDB taxonomy): Bacteria > Planctomycetota > UBA1135 > UBA1135 > UBA2386 > JBEATZ01. The sequence goes on from JBEATZ010000384.1 coordinate 2,571, forward strand.
CATCCTACGGAGGCGGCGTGCCAGTGCCACCCTTCGCGCCGCCGGGAGGGCCCGCGGGCCTCAGTCGACGATGCGGAACGTGGTGCGGAGCAGTTCCATCACCTGCTGGGTCTCGGCCTTGTTCTCGTCCTGGCTCTCGGTGCCGCGCTGCAGCAGGATCACCACGGGCCGTTCCTTCATGGGCAGGGCGATGGCAGTGAGGGTCATGCCGAACCCGGCGAGTCCGATCTCGACCGAGTACGCGCTGCAGGTGAGCATCCCGAGCTGGAACTCGGAGCGCACCGGCTTGGGATCGGCCGCCTCGTCGACCGTCTCGGCGATCCCCTTCACGGTCTCCTCGGCGAGTTCCAGCGGGTCGCCGGAGGGATAGGCGT
>JBEATZ010000412.1:0-7600 GCA_041161695.1 Planctomycetota bacterium
GGCACGGGCCCCCGCCGCGGGCCGTGGGTTGTGCACCGGGGCGGTCGCAGGCGCGGGTTCGGGTTCGGGCGCGGCCGCCGGATCGGCCGCAGGCGCCCGTGGTGCCGCCTGGCCGTGCGGCAGCAGCAGTTCCGAGCCGTAGGCGCGGAGTGCCGACTGCAGGTGCATCAGGACAGCCAGTCTTGCGTCCATGGGGTTGGTTCGGTCAGGCGATCGTGCGCGGGAAGATGCCGTAGCTGTGGGCGAGGCTCGGCTTCTCGCCCAGTGCCAGCACCGAGTGCCAGGTGGCGTGGTCGATGCCGTGGGACGGCAGCAGGATGGTGTCGCCTGCCTCCAGCACGAAGAGGCATCCCATGGCGGCGAGGCGGCCGGTGAAGGCTGGGTCGCGGTTGAGCAACTGCCACAGGGCGTGGTCGTCCTCGCGTTCGAGCGCGGCCATGCCCGCAGGGACGTCCTTGGCGCGGCCGTGGCGGACGAGCGCGAGCGCGAGCCGCGGCTTGCTGATGGCGAGCCAGGCCGTGCGTCCTTCCAACTGGTTGAACGCCACGCCCAGTTGCCCGGGTTCGGCATCGTGGTGGAACACCGCGCCGCCGTCCGGTGCGTTGTTGTAGAGGATGCGCTCGCTGAGCCGGTAGGGGCGCGGGATCAACTGGCCGAGCAGCGCGTGGAGTTCCTGGCTGCCGGCGATCACCTCGCACTCGGGGAACGCCTCGGCGGCGAACCGGTCGGACCAGTGCGCGATCGCACAGCCGCCCTGCAGCCAGTCCTCCACCTGCTCGAGCCCGTGGGAGAAACGGATGCGCAGCGAGCGATCGGTCTGGTCGTCGGCGATCCAGGCGAGCTTCGCCCAGAGGTCCTCGGCCACGACCTGGCCCTCCTGTTCGGCGTCCACGAACACGCGCTCGACCTCGCGCGCGTCGGTCTTGTCCACGGTGCTGCCCGCGTAGCGGAAGTTCTGGGTCGCGGCGAGCCTGCGGTCGAGTTCGTCGAGGAAGCGCGCGCCCTTGCGCAGGCGGTCGAACATCGCGAGGCAACTGCGGATGTGCCGAGCCGCGGGGCCGAGTCTTGCTGCGAGCAGGCCCGGCAGGAAGACGGCCTCGGCATCGCGCCACCGACGCTGCGCCTGTGCGCGCTCCGGCATCGTGCGCACGGTCTCCACGGCGTACCCGAGGTCGGCCCCGCGCCGGCGCAGGGGCCACACGGCGCGGCCGCGCGCGCGCAGGGCGCGCACGGTGGCATCCGAGCCCGGCGCAAGGTGACGCGCGTTGCCGGTGGGAACGAAGTGGAGGGAGGTGGCGGTCACAGGAGGTGTGCGGGAGGACGGATGGTATAAGGTCGCCGCCCCTCCGCCACCCTTGCGCATGCCCGACGCCGTGTCCACGTCGCAGGAACCCCTCCCCGCCCGTGCCGTGCCGTGGTGGTCGCTGCTCGCATGCCTGCTGGTGGCCTGCGCCATCCACCTGCCCATGGCGCTGCAGGCCCAGTTCGTCAACTTCGACGACAACTTCTTCTTCGGACCGGACAACCCGGTGTTCCGGGACGGCGACCTCGCGGCGATCCTCGATCCCACTCGAACCATCGCCAACGCCTACCTGCCGGTGGCGCACCTGTCGCTCTTCCTCGACCACCTGCTGGGTGGCGGGGGGCCGCTGCTGCCGCACCTCGTGTCGATGCTGCTGCACGGGTTGTCGGCCTGGGCCCTTTGGCGCTGGCTCGCAGCCCTCGGGATGCAACCGGCGCTCGCCGGCAGCGCCGCGGTCCTTGCGCTCGTGCACCCGGCGCTGGTGGAGTCGGTCGCCTGGGTGAGCAGCAGGAAGGACGTGCTCAGCGGGCTGTTCACCTTCCTCGCGCTCGAGCAGTGCGCCCGGGCGACCCGCGGCAACCCGTGGCGCAGCGCGCTCACGGCCACCGCCTTCGGCGTGCTCGCCCTCTACAGCAAGCCCACGGCCGTCGTGCTGCCGTTGTTCGCGGGGCTCGCCGCGCTGTACCTCGGTCGGGGTGCGCGGCACCGGTGGTTGCCCGTGGCGCTGCTCGCGCTCGTCTCCGTGCCGGTGGCCCTGCACCACCGCCACCTTGCCGCGGCAGAGGGCACGCTCGCTGCAGGCGAGACGGTCCTCGGGCAGGCAGCCGGCGCGCTGTGGCACTACGCCACGACGCTCGCCTGGCCGGTCCGGCTCAACGTGCTGTATCCCGAGGAACTCACCCGCGAGGCGTTCCGCGCGGGTGCGGGCATCGCGTGGGCGGGGCTCGCTGCCATCGTGTGCGCGGCGCTCCTCTCCTTCCGCTCCGAACGTGCGCGCGCCATCGGGTTCGGCCTGCTGCTGATGCTGGTGGGCATGCTGCCGTTCAACACGGTGTACCCCGCATCCGCCATCGCCGCAGCCGACCGGTACCTCTACCTCGTCGTGCCCGGCGCCGCAGTCGCGTTCGCTGCGGCAGCGGGCATGCTCCTGCGCACGCCCCTCGCCGCGCTGCTCGCGCTCGTGCCCCTCGCGATGCTTGCACGCGAGCGCGTGCAGGACTTCCGCGACAGTGAGGCGCTGTGGCGCAGCAGCCTCGCGGTGGAGCCCCGCAATGCCGTGGCATGGCTCAACCTCGCTGCCGCGCTGGAGCGCGCCCAGCCCGGCAGGCTCGAGGTGCTCGTCGAGCCGCTGCAGCGGGCGGCCGCGGAGGCCAGGATCCCCGTGCACGCGTGGCGCGCCGAACGCGCGCTGCTCGAACTCGCCGTCCGCGAGGGCCGCAGTGCCGAAGCAGCCGGGCATGCACGCCGCATGGTGGATGCTGCCGAGCGCCAGTACGCAGCCGAAGTGGGGGAGACGCGCAGGCAGCAAGCACTCGCCAACCTGCTCGATTCCCTGCTCGTGGCCCACCAGCCCCTCGTCGACGCAGGCGAGGATCCCGCGCCGGTGCTCGCGCGCGCAGCCGAACTCGCGCCGCAACATCCCGCGGTGATCGCCTTCGGCATCACGGCTGCCGTGCCCGCGATCGAGCGCGAACTCATCCTGCGCGCATCCGGCGGTGGCCGGGCCGCGCTGTCCCGCGACGACGTGCGCGCGGTCGATGCACGCGCGCGCCTCGCGGCCGCTCTGGCGCTGCACCCGGACGATGCCGACCTCAACCACGCAGCGGGACTCTGGGAGCAGTTGTGCGGCCAGAGCATGGCGGCACTCAAGCACTTCCGCCGGGCGATCGCCGCGCGGCCGGACGTGCCGCGCGCGTACCTCGGCGCTGCATCCGTGTGCAGGCAGCAGGGCCTGTTCGACCAGGCCGAGGAGTACGCGCGCGCAGGACTCTCGCGCAGTGCCGATCCGCAACTGCGCTACGAACTCGGCCTCGCGCTCGCGGGTCGCGGTCGCCTCGACGACGCGATCCAGCACCTCAGTGCCTATGCGCAGGTGCGTCCCAACGACCGCGCCGCCGCACGTTCGCTCGCCAACTTCCTCGCCGGCAAGGCCATCGCCACGATGAGCGATCCCTCCACCTCGGGCGAGGAACTCGAGCGCCTGGTGGCCGAGTCGCTGCGCTGGAACCCCGCCGAGGTGCGCGTGGAACTCGTGCTCGGCAAGCTGGCGCGCGACCGCCGGCAGTTCGACAAGTCCATCGGCCACCTCGAGAAGTTCCTGGCCGTGGTGCCGGACTTCGACGAGGCGCGCACGATGCTTGCCGAGAGCTGCCGCGACCTCGGGTACGAGCGCATGTTCGCCGGCGACGAGGACGGATGCCTCGCCGCATGGCAGCGCTTCCTCGCCGTCGCACCCGAGGCGGTCGAGACCGAGGCGGTCCGGCTGCAACTGCAGAACCTGTGGCGGAAGGCGGAGACCGCGGGCGTCGAGTCCCTGCGGGCTGGCGACCGCGAGGCCGCGATCCGCTCGTTCCGCCGCTGCCTCGCCATCGACGCCTCGCAGCACTGGGGCGCATGGCTGCTCGCCACGGCGCTCTTCGAGCAGCCCGGCGCAGACCTCGCCGAGGTCGACATGCTGCTGCAGCAGGCGATCCTCGGCCAGCAGAGCCACGGCCTCGACCGCAGCCGGCAGGTGCTGCTGCGCGCGCTCACCCTGCGCCGGCTGCAGCGCCACGACGAGGCAAGGTCGGCTGCCGCGGCCTACGTGGCGGCTCCGGATGCCGAGCCCGATGCACAGGCGCTCGCCATGCTGCGGGTGATCGCGGAAGGCTGAGGTTTCGCCTCGTCTTTCCGGTCTGCGCGCGGTTGCGCACTGCCGCATCGATTGCTACGTTCGCGCCCGCGCGCGGGGCACCGGTCTGCACCGCGCCGACAGGCCTGCACGGCAGGCACATGCGACTGCGCGGTTGGCGCGGGAGGGCTTCTTGGTACGCAAGTCGAGCGATCTGTTCTCGTTGTTGGCATCCCGCGGACGCGCGCCTGCACGCCGCAAGCCGAGCGGCGGTGGGGGCTTCTTCGGCTCCCTGTTCGGCGGCGGATCCAAGGACGTGACTGCACCCCGCAAGCAGGGTTCCTCCGGCCTTGCCCTCGCCGCAGTCGCCTTCCTCTGTCTCGGCGTCGGCTACCTGCTGGGCGACGCCTTCCCGATGACCCCCCGGACCGGCACCGGAGAGGCGCTGCGTTCGGGTCCCCAGGCCCGGACCGGCCAGCGCCCCGGACCGGTGACCCCGGTCCAGAAGCCCGAACCTGCCGCCAACGACGGCACCCTCCGTCCCGAGGTGGAGGTGGAGCCCCTCACCAACCAGGCCTTCTTCCTGGTGGCATACGAGGAGGACGACCGGCCGCTGGCATCGGACCTGGCGCGCAAGCTCCGGGTGGCCGGCATCGCCACCGCGAGGCCCTACCGGGTCTGGATGAACTCGAAGACCTACTGGACGGTTGCGGCCTACTACGACGGCGCCAAGGACAAGGAGGCGCTGCGCAAGAAGTTGCTCGAGGTGCCCGGCCCCGAAGGCCACCCCAAGTTCGAATCCAGCAGAAAGTCGGTTCCGGACTGGCCTCCGTCCCGTGACTTGAAGTAGGATCTTCGCCCCCAAATGACACACGGACCGGGTCAGCCGAACTGGCCCGTCCCCTCCGGCACGATCCAGTCATGTCCATCCACAGCAGCCTCAAAGTCACCAGCGGTTCCTCGGGTCAGCGCAACGTGTGGACCCGCATGGAGCGCATCGCAGCCCTGAAGAAGCAAGGTCGTTGGAACGACGGCGACAAGGTGACGGGCCTGCGCAAGGTCCGCACGCGCTTCAAGGCGAAGGCCAAGCCCAAGAAGGCCGACGCCGCCCCTGCCGCAGGCGCAGCGCCTGCCGCCAAGGCCGCAGCGGCTGCTCCCGCCGCCAAGGCCGCGCCGGCCAAGAAGTGACCTGACGTGCCGCACCCGGGAACACCCCTGGAGCCTGCGGCCGGCGATGACGCGATGGTGCTCGCCGACCGCATGGGTCGGATCGAGCCGAGTGGGATCCGCAAGATCTTCGAGCTGATGAGCTCGATCCAGAACCCGATCAACCTCTCGATCGGGCAGGCCCACTTCGACCCGCCCGCGGAACTCGTCGAGGCTGCGTGCCGTGCCCTCCGTGCCGGCAAGAACCGCTACACCCTGACCCAGGGTCTCCCCGAGTTCAACACGCGGTTGCTCGACATGGTGCAGCAGCGCCACGGCGCGCGACCGGAGAGCTGCCTGCTCACCGTGGGGGTGTCGGGCGGCATCGTCCTCTCGTTCCTCAGCCTGCTGAACCCGGGCGACGAGATCCTGCTGCCCGATCCGGGCTTCATGATGTACCGCAACGTCGCCGCCATCGCCGGCGCCACGGTGCGCTACTACAACACCTACCCGGACCGCGACGGATCGCGCTTCCGCATCGACCCGGACGAGATCGAGAGCAAGATCGGGCCGCGGACGAAGATGCTGTTCCTCAACTCGCCGAGCAATCCCACCGGGATGGTGCTCACGGCCGAGGAAACGGATGCCGTCGCGCGCATCGCCGAGCGCACGGGCATTTGGCTGGTGAGCGACGAGATCTACGACTTCTTCACCTACGACGCGCCGTTCGTGTCGCCGGTGGGCAGGGCCGAGCGCGTGATCCAGCTGGGCGGCTTCAGCAAGACCTATGGCGTGCCGGGCTGGCGCATGGGCTACGTGACGGGCCCTGCCAAGGTCCTCGACGCGATGAAGACGCTGCAGCAGTTCACGTTCGTCTGCGCGCCGACGCCGTTCCAGCACGCACTGCTGGAGGTCGGCTTCGACGTGGACCTCAGCGGGCACCTGCGCGACTACCGGCACAAGCGCGACAACCTCGTCGCAGGCCTCGACCCGCGCTTCGCGCTCTCCGCGCCGGAGGGCTCCTTCTATGCGTTCCCGCGCCTCCCGCGCGGGATGGACGGCGACCGCTTCATGCACGAGGCGCTGCAGCGCAAGCTGCTGGTGGTGCCGGGCAAGTTCTTCTCGTCGCGCGACACGCACTTCCGCCTCTCGTTCGCAGCCGATGATGCGACGCTCGATCGCGGCATCGCAGCGCTCAACGACCTGATCGCCAGCGCAGGCTGAACATGGTCCGCGCGCCTCTCGTCGAGGTCTTCCACTCGGTGCAGGGAGAAGGGCGCTTCGTGGGCGTGCCCATGGGCTTCCTGCGGGTGGCCACGTGCCCGATCCGCTGCTCCTACTGTGACACGCCGCACAGCTACCGAGCCGCGGCGACGGCGTCGGTGCGCGCAGGGGCCCGCGAGTTCGCGGAGGCCAACCCGGTCGAGGCCGTGCGGGCCGCGGAGCTGGTGGAACAGTGTGCGCGCGCAGCAGGCAGTCCTGCGCCGGCCATGCTCTCGGTCACCGGGGGCGAGCCGCTCGTGGTGCCCGACTTCGTGGCCGAACTCGGCGCGCTGCTTCGCCCGCGCGGATTCCGCCTCCACCTGGAGACGGCGGCGCTCGACCCGACTGCCCTGCAACGCTGCATCGCGCACCTCGACCACCTGAGTGCCGACTACAAGCTCCCGGGCACCTGGGTGCACGCCGGGCAGGTCGGTGGTGCCGAGCCCGACATGGGCGTGCAGCACGTCGAGTGCGCGCGCATCGCGCTCGCGCACGGGGTGACGGTCGACATGAAGGTCGTGCTCACGAACCAGGTGTCCGATCGAGCCTTTGCCACGGCACTCGAGCGCCTCGGGGCGGTTCGCGATGCCGTGTTGCTGGTGCTGCAGCCGGTGACGCCCCATGGCGAGGTGCGCGAGCCGCTCGCGCCCGCGCAGCTGGAACGCCGGCTCACCGAGGCAGTCGGCGCGGGCTTCTCGGTGCGCGTGCTGCCGCAGGTGCACAAGGCGCTGCAGGTGCCCTGAGGGCTGCAGCCTGCAACATGGTTGCACGTGCGTGCCTGTCGCGGGTGCGGCGGCGCTAACCTGAGGGGATGCTGCAACTCCTCGTTGCCCTGCTGCTGCTGGTGCTCCCCGTTGCGGCACAGGAATCCGTTCCCTGCCGCAGCTGCGAGGGCAAGGGCATGATCGACTGCGCGAAGCACGGCAAGCTGCTGCCGAAGGAACAGGCCACGCGATTCTGCAGCGTCGTGGCCGAGTGCAAGGCGTGCAGCGGTGCACTGGGCGTCGACTGCAGGTCGTGCCGCAACGCCGGGGCCGAGGGCGAACTGGAGCGGCGCA
>JBEATZ010000425.1:0-7627 GCA_041161695.1 Planctomycetota bacterium
CCCCAGCACCCGGAGGTGGTGGCAAGCATGAAGGCAACGCTGAGGCAACTGCGCGACCAGGGACACAGCGCGGCCAGGCTCGCGGGCAGCTGACGCAGGTTCGCGTGGTGGCGCAGGGATGTGTTGTGCGGCGCCTTTCCCCGTCCTAGCTTTCCGCCCCCTCATGAGGCCGTCCCTCGCCATCCGGAGCCTGCTCGCAGCCTTCGTGCTGATCGTGCAGGCTTTGGCGCCCGGGCTGCACGGCCTCGCGCACCGGCACGAGGTCGCGAGTGATGGTTCGGTGTACTGCGTGGTGCACCAGACCGTGCACCGCGCGGCGCCGGTCCCGCCCACGGGGGTGCTGGAGGTCGAGGACGAGGCCCATGCCGAGCTGTGCTCGGTGTGCCAGGTCCTGCGGGAGGCGCGCGACCTCTGGTCCGAGGCTCCGGGCCTCCTTGCCTCCTCCCACGTGCCACCCCGTGCGCTCGGTGTGCGCGGTCGTGGCGCGGTGCCGGCGGTGGCTTCGCACCTCCGCCCGCCGGTGCGCGGTCCGCCTGCTGCCTGAAGGTTCGCTCGTTCGTTCCTTCGTTTTCCACCCGCGAGCCGGTGCGGCAGGTGCGTTCCTGCGCATCCGTGCTCGGTTCCTTCAGGCACTCTCATGAACCATCGTCTGCTTTCGATCCGTTCGTCTTTCTCCGTTTCCTCTCCCCGCGTTCCTTCCCTCCTTGCCATCGCGGCCCTCTCGGCTGCACTCGCGGCACAGGACCCCACCCCCGTGCAGGCCGAGCCCAAGGCAGGAGCCAGGGCGCACGAGCACGGTGCGCACCACGGCCATGGCACCACCAAGCCGTGGTACGAGACGCTCGACGTCTACCTCAACATCCTCGGCGCCGCCGGTACCTCGACCGAGCGCGACGAGGTGCTCGAACAGCTCCAGGGCGGCGGCCACGACCCGCGCAAGCGCGGCTTCACGCTGCAGCAGGCCGAACTCGGCATCTCCGCCTCGTTCACCGACGCCATGCGGGCCTACACGGCCATGGTCCTCTACGTCGACCCCTACGAGGGCGAGACCGTGGTCGAACTCGAGGAGGCGCAGTTCCTGTCCGACCTCGCGGGCAAGGACCTCGAGCTGAAGGCCGGCTACTACGGCACCGAGTTCGGCAGCCTCAACAAGCTGCATCCCCACGACTGGGAGTTCCTCGACCAGCCCGTCATCAACACGCGCATCCTCGGTCCGGACGGCATGCGCGGCACCGGCGCCCGCCTCGCGTGGCGCGTGCCGGGTGCAAGCGGGTTGCGCCTCCTCGGTGGCGCCCAGAACGCCAATGGCGAGACCATGGCGAGCTTCGACGGCAACGAGGAGTTCTACGAGGAGCGGCCGATCGGTGGCCGCCTGTACGAGCCTGGTGACGTGCGCACGCTCGGAGACCTCGCGTGGACCGCGCGCGCGGAGTGGGCGGCGGAAGTCGCTGCCCGCACCACGCTCGACCTCGGCACTTCGGTGGCGTTCGGCCCGAATGCCACCAGCGGCAGCGCCAACACCACGCTCTACGGCGCCGACTTCCGCGTGCGCTGGAGCGGCGAGGGCGATGCGCACGATGCGGAGTGGGTCCAGATCGAGGGCGAGGCCATCGGGCGCAGCTTCGAGGCCGACGAGCAGGAGGACACCTCGGGCGCCACTCCCGTCACCCTGCCCGAGGACACGCTGCACGACTGGGGCTGGTACGTCCAGGCGCTGTACGGCTTCGCCCCGCACTGGGCCGCAGGCCTGCGCGGCGACTGGGCCTTTGCCTCGGGCGACAGCTACCTCGGCGACGGGGCCTTCGGCTTGTCGGACGATCCCTTCCGCGGCGACCGCTTCCGCCTGTCGCCCATGCTGTGCTTCCGCCCGTCGGACAGCACCCGCGTGCGCCTGCAGTACAACTACGACGATGCGTCGCAGCTGGACGACAGCGCCCACTCGGTGTGGCTGGGGTTCGAGGTGATGCTGGGGCGGCACACGCACGCACACCGCTGAGTCAGATCGCGGAGTTGTGGAATCGCCCCGCGGCCGGTCGTGAGCGGCTGCCGTGGGGCGAGGCCATTCCCCTGGGGAACGGGGCGGCTGGTTTTGCGCAAGATTTTCCCGGGGCCACGACCAGCGCGCGCAGCCGTTGCCGGGATGCGGCCAGGAACGGCCGAAGGCCTCGCTCGTAGGGCGCCCCGGATCGACTGGAATCCGGGCTCCACAACTCGGCGATCAGATCCGGACGGCTTGCACCATGGCCGCTGCGCGCGCGCGGATCGCCTCCCAACGGCCGTGCTTCACGTCGTCTGGCACGAACAGCGTGCCCACGAAGCCCACGCCGAAGGCGCCAGCGCGCAGGAAGTCTGCGGCGTTCTGCTCGGTCACGCCGGCCGTCGGGAACACCTTGAGGAACGGCAGCGGGCCCAGCACCGCCTTCACGTAGTCGGCGCCGCCCGGCGGGGCCGGGAACAGCTTCACGAGGTCGGCACCCGCGCGGTGCGCCGCCATCATCTCGGTCGGGGTGAAGGTGCCAGGGATCGACACGATGTCGTGCGCAAAGCACCACTGGATCACCGTGGGGTCGGTGATGGGGGAGACGAGGAATCGAGCTCCTGCATCCGCGGCTGCGCGCGCCTCCTCGACGGTGAGCACGGTCCCCGCCCCGACCAGCAGGCCGGGCTGCCTGGCGAGGTCGCGGATGTGCCTGAGTGCATCGGGTGTGGTGAGCGTGACCTCCACGACCCGGAAACCGCCGAGGATTGCGGCATCGAGGGCCGGGCGCACGGCATCGGGCAGCGAGGTGCGCAGGATGGCGGAGCAGCGTTCGCGGCGCAGGATGTCGATAACGGCCTGACGGTTCGTGGACATGCGCGCAGGATAGCGAATCGGTTGCTTTGGCCCACGTCGCGCGTTGCAGCTAAGCTCTGACCCCGTCCGCCAACGCAACCCCGCACTGCCATGATCCGACGCCTTGCCGCAATCCTCGCATCCCTGCTGTTGCTGGCCGCGAGCGCCCTCGCCCAGGGCGACGAGACCGACTTCACCTCGAAGCAGGCCGAGAAGCTCAATGCCTTCGCCAAGCGCGCCTTCACCAAGGGCTTCCCGCGGCAGGCGCGCGTGATCTGGCTGCAGGTCCTCAAGCTCTACGACCCGGACAACACCGAGGCCAACACCGCACTCGGCTACAAGAAGCTCGGCACGTCGTGGAATCCCGACCCTTCGTTCACCTACCCCACGACCGACTCGGGCACCGGGGCCGAGGGCACGGCGCTGTTCAAGGCCTACGAGGGGCTGAAGAAGGACCTCGGCAACGCGCACCGCATGCAGGCCAAGAAGTGGGCCGATGCCGGCCGCACCGACAAGGCCCAGTACCACTACAAGATGACGCTGCGCTGGATCGACGGCGACAAGGAGGCGCAGGCGGCACTCGAGTACCGTGAGATCGGCACCCTGAGCGGCACGGCCCTGGAGCAGACGCTCTACGAGCGCAGCAAGATGATCGAGAAGGCGGTCAACGAGCAGTCGAAGACCGACTACGCCGTCGAACAGGTGCAGGTGGAGAGCCAGCCGCTGCTCGCCGCACAGGTGAAGTACGTCTCGATGAAGTCCGAGAACTTCCTGATCCACGGGGACCCGGGGCAGGAGGAGCAACTGGCCGAGGCCGCGCGCTGGGCCGAGCGCACGCTGCGCGTGTGCCAGCAGGCCTTCCCGTGGGGCGCCGAGCGCACGGGCCCGCAGAAGAACTGGTCGACGGAGTGGGCGTTCTTCCTCGCCAAGGAGACGTACCACCAGATCCTGAAGGCCAACGCCGACAAGATCCCGGACCTCCAGTTCGCGCTGGAGAACTCCTCGACGATCGGCATGGGCAGCATGATCGTGGGCGCCACCGGCAGCGAGAAGGTGCTCTACGACGCCGCGGTCCGCAACACCGCCAAGGGCGTTGCCGGCTTCGGCACCACGGGCCTCGGCGAGGGCATCGGCCACACGTTCGTGGGCATGATGTTCAACAACAACCGCCTCTTCGCCGTCGACCGCAAGCGGCAGGAGGGCACCACGGCCTCCGAGGAAGACCGTGAGTTCACGTCGCCCGACTTCGACGTGTGGAAGACCCTCAACCTCGAACTGGCGTGGAAGAGCACCGGCGGCGTGCCGGCGCGCGACATCCCGTTCTGCGATGCCGCCAACTTCACCAACGAACAGCGCATCAAGGCCTGGTCGTTCTGCGACTACGTGATGCGCCGCGACCCGGAGATCCTGCGCAAGATGGACCAGCTGGGCCTCCAGATGCTGGGCGCGCGCCGCAAGAACCCCATGGAGTTCGAGCAGAAGTTCGACGAGGCCAACGAGGTCAAGGTCGCGGAGCTGGACCGCGGGTGGGAGGACTTCTGGACCGAGTCCAGCTCGGTGCTCAAGGCGATCCAGAACAACACCGCGCCGCTGGCGGCCGTGAGCAAGGGCGTCGAGAAGTGGCTCGAGGCGTTCAACGCCGCGCGCAAGGAGTACGGCGGCTCGCCCGTGACCTGGTCGTCCAACCTGTCGACGCGCTGCGCCGACCATGCCAACTACCTCAAGGCCAACAAGGCCGAGCGCGGCCCGGCGAAGGAGCAGACGCAGTCCATCGACCTCGGCGGCACGCACCTCGGTTCGATGTTCGCCGAGATGGCCCTCGTGGTGACCGATGCCAAGCTTCCGAATGCCAAGAAGATGTTCCAGTCGTGGCTCGACATCCCTGGCTACCGCGATGCGCTGGTGCACGACTTCCTGCTCACGGTCGGCATCTACGGCGACGGCGACATCCTCGTCATGAACGTGGTGTCGGGCCTCGGCACGCCGCGTTCCCGCAACGCCGGCTACACCTCCTATCCCGTGCGCAGCGCCCAGGGCATCCCCACGCAGGTCACCGTGGCTGACATGGGGCCGGAGCTGCAGAAGCTGCTGGAGAAGAACGGGCACGGCGCCAAGAAGGTGGTGGGCTACCCGCTCACGCTGCACTTCGGCCAGAACCTGCAGGGCAACCGTGCGACCTACGCCTGCAAGGTGACGGCGCGCGGCAAGGACGTGCCCGGCCTGCTGATGCTGGACGGCGGCAACAACCGCCGCACCAGCGCGCCGGGCATGGCCACGTTCTGGCCCCTCGACCCGCTGCCGGCCGGCGACATCGAGGTGGTGTGGACGTGGGAGCAGGACAACGGGCCGCAGCGCCTGGTTGCCCCGTTCAAGACGAAGTAGGGATCAGATCGCGGAGTTGTGGAAGGCTCCGCGGTGCCGCTGGAACGAGGTGCACCCGGTTCCCGCCAGGAGTCAGGGGAACGGCGGGGGTCGGATTGACCACGATGCTGCGTGCCTCGGCAGGCACGTCAAGCGCAGGGGCAGGACACACCCAGGATGCGCACGGCGGTTGTAAGTCGTTGCGGCGCCTCAGGGGCAGCTTCCACAACTCCGCGATCGGCATCGGCTCAGGGAAGCAACCGCTTCGCCTTGACGTCCACGACCACGATCTCGTTGCCGCGGTACACCCAGCAGCGGAAGTCCTTGCCCTCGTAGCTGCCGAGCATCCGGTCCTGGAAGGTGTCGCGGACCTCCTCTAGGGTGAGGAAGCGCCGCAGGGTCGAGGCATCGGCCCGCGTGTCCGTCTGCACGAGTTCGACCGCCAGCAGCAGGTCGTCGGGCTCCAGACTCGACGTCTTGAGGCCGTCGCCTGCGTGCCCGCGCACGACCCGCACGACCGAGTCGGGCATCACGCTTGGCTCGCTGGTGTCGATTCCGGTGAACTTCCTCTGCATGGCCGTGGCCGCGGCACGCACACGCGCCGCATCGCTGCCGAAGTCGACTTGTTCGCACTCGAGGCCGCACTGGCGCACCAGCGACCATGCCACGTGCGAACTGGGCGCGAGCTTCACGGCGACGTCCTTGCCGTCCCGCTGCAGCCCCAGTTCGACCTGGCGGTCTGCCTGTAGATCCATCAGTGCGAGCGCGAAGGAGATCGTGTCGGCCTGCGCCGTGCCCGCGAGCGAGCGGATGCGGTCGCCCTGTGCCACGCCTGCGCGCGCTGCCGGACCGCGCGGGTCGACCCACGCGACCACCAGCCTGCCGTCCTCCATGGCGGTGCGGATCCCGAGGTTGGGGCTGCGCAGCTTGTGGGGGGAGAGCAGCAGGTCGTTGAGCTTCTGCCGCACGTGGTGCACGGGGATGGCATAACCGCGCGCAGAGAAGCTGGAACTGCCGGCGCTGTTGATGCCCAGCAGCCTGCCCGCCCCGTCGAGGAGCGCTCCGCCGCTGTTGCCGCCGTTGATGGCAGCATCGGTCTCCAGCAGGTTCTCCATCTCGGCCCAGCGGCCCTTCACGCGGATTCCCTGGTTGCGTGCGCTCAGCACGCCCGCGGTGATGGTGTTGGCCTGGCCGAGCGGGTTGCCGATGGCCACGGCCAGCGAACCAAGCGTCGTCTCGGTCGAGTCGCCGAACGGCACGGCCGTGAGCTGCGTGCCCTCGGGCGGCACCAGCTGCAGCAGCGCGAGATCGTCCTCGCGCGAGATGCTGAGCACGCGCACGCCATGGGTGGTGCCGTCGAAACCGCGCGCCTGCACGATGCGCGATCCGTTCATGGAGCCGTCCGGGTTGGTGGCGCTGTCGACCACGTGCCAGTTGCTGACGGCGAGACCGCTTGCGCTGATGACCACGCCCGAGCCAAGGCTCTCACCGCGCACCTCGGCTTCCTTCACGTCGGCGAACGGGTTGTCCTCGAGGTCTGCCTTGGCCGTGGTGGCCATGACGTAGAGGTTGAGCATGGCTGCGCCCGCGCGTTCGACCACGGCTGCGGCGCCGCGGCCTCGCACGGTTGCCTGCGCGCCCGAGTCCTCGCGGGGCGAACGGATCGTCTCGGTGGGGTCGGCGCCGGCTTCGAGTTCTGCTGCGAACACGCGGCGCACGGTGGCGACGTCGATGCAGAACGAGAGGTTGGTCTCGGTCTTGGCGCGGTCGCCCATGCGGCGGAAGGAAGCCTCGACCTCGTCCACGGCGCCGCCGTCGACGATCGCGAGCAGCCTGCCATTGGCGTCGACGAGGGCGCCGCCGCCGTTCTGGTTGCCGAGGTTGGGATCCGCCTGCAGCTTGCCGTTCTCGCGCCGTGCCGACAGCACGCCTGCGCTCACCGTCAGTGCCGTTCCATAGGGCCTGCCGATGCCGGCGACGGGCTCGCCCAGCACCAGCGACCCGTCGGGCAGCGCGTCGATGGCCTGCAGTTCGGTGCCTGTCGGCAACTCCAGCTGCAACAAGGCGAGGTTGGCCGCGGTGTTGGCCTTGAGGAGCCTGGCGGGCACGGTGGTGCCGCTCGCGAGCTGCACGCGGATGCCAGCCGACCTCGCGACGATGTGGCGGTTGGTCACCACGAGGCCGCGGCGCGAGAGCACCACGCCACTGCCGAGGCCGGGAATGCGCCGTGTCGCCATCAGGTCCTGTGGCGAGGGCGCTGGCCGTTCACCTGCGTCAACCCAGACCGACACGACTGCCGGCGCAGCCCTGGCCACGGCTGCGACCATGTCCGGTGCGGCATCGCGCTTCGGCACGGTTCCCTTGCTGCCCGAGAGTTCCGTGCCGAACGCACGAGCGATGGCGCCCGCGCTGAAGGCCACCATGAAGCTCGGT
>JBEATZ010000203.1:0-5855 GCA_041161695.1 Planctomycetota bacterium
CAATGGCCCTGTGCGCGCTCGCGCGCGCGCAGGATGCCGCGCCGGTGCCCGACAACAGGCCCGAGCCCGCAGCGAGCGAAGCCGCAGCACAGCGGCTGCGCGAGGACAGTGAGCGCGCAGCCGACCGGGGCCTGCAGTGGCTCGCCGACCGCCAGCTCGCGTGCGGCGGCTGGGCGGCGCTCGTCGGCCACAAGATGATGGACGACTACGTGGTGCTCGACCAGGCGCTGTCGGTCGAGGAACAGGTCGCCCGCGGCCACGCCCACCTCGGCGTGACGGCCATCGCCGGCATGGCCTTCCTCGCCGGCGGGCACCTGCCCGACCGCGGCACGCACCGCGAGTCCATCCGCAAGGCCATCGACTACGTGGTCGGCTGCAGCCGTGACAACGGGTTCCTCACCGACTCGGGCACGCGCATGTACAGCCATGCGTTCGCCACCCTGTTCCTCGCCGAGGTCTACGGCATGGCGGGCAGCGAGCCGGTGCAGGCAGCCCTCGAGAAGGCCGTCAACCTGATCGTCGACTGCCAGAACCAGCAGGGCGGCTGGCGCTACAACCCCTTCGACCGCGAGGCCGACCTGTCGGTGACCGTGTGCCAACTGCAGGCCCTGCGCGCCGCCCGCAACATCGGCATCAAGGTGCCGGAGGGCACGGTCGACCGGGCCGTGGCCTACGTGCAGCGGAGCCGCACCCGCTCCGGCCGCAACGCCGGCCTGTTCTACTACAAGATCCAGGGACGCGGCGCGTACGAGAAGAACCGCGAGTTCGCCATCAACGCCGCCGGCGTGACGGCCCTGAACTCCGCGGGCATCCACGACCCCGCCCTGTCCGACCCGGCCCTCGAGTTCCTGCTGCGCGCCTACGGGGAGGTCGCCGAGGGCTACGGCACCCACTACTACTTCTGGTACGGCAACTACTACGCCTGCCAGGCCCTGTTCCAGGATGGCGGCCCCCGGTTCCGCCGCTACCACGACCAACTGGCGCGCGACATCCTCCGGACGCAGCAACCCGACGGCCGGTGGCGCAACGACTGCGGCCCGGGGGACGCCTTCGGGACCGCCATGGCCTGCATCCTGCTCCAGCAGCCGCGGCAGTACCTGCCCATCTTCCAGCGCTGAATCCCCGGGCTTTCCACAACCGCCCCGGCCCACCGCGGAGGGGCTGCGGTGCACCGGCAACGAAGGCTTGATTCTCGCCCCCCGGCCGCAAGGATTGGGCCTCCCGAGCCCGTTCGGTCAACGGGTCGGTCCCTGGTCCCTTTCCGGTCAGACAGGTCTATGCGTCAAGAGAGCCTGAGCGTTCTCGCCATCCTCACCGCCGCAGCATCGCTCTGCGCGCAGGGTGGCGAACTCCCCCGCGGCGGTTCCGCACCGTTGCCCTACACCGAGGACAACATCCTCGGACTCGACAGCTTCCGCAGCAGCCTTCCTGCTGCGCAGGATCCCGACTACACCATGCGCGGGCTGTTCCAGCAGGCGCACGGCGACTTCATGATGAAGCGCGAGCGCTTCGATCCGAAGATCAAGTTCACGGGCGAGTGGATGCCGACGATGTCGGTGGACGGTGAGGAAGGCCACTTCGACCTCACCACCGTCGCGGGCGACATCGAGATCCCGCTGATGGTCTCCACCGATGCCTACATCAACGTGGGCGCCTACGGTGAAGGTCGCTACTACAACATGGACGGCTTCGGTGGGACGCCGACGCCGCCCATCGAGCCTGCGGGCGACGAGATCCTGAGCGCCATCGGCGCGAAGCTCGGCGTCGGCTGGTTTGCCTCCGACGACATGCTCGTCGAGATCCAGACCGAGCCCGGCGTGTGGTCGGACCTCGACGGCACGCTGCACAGCGACGACTACCGCTTCTACTCCAAGGCGCTCCTCACCTGGCGCACCGGCGACGAGTTCTTCTTCAAGATCGGCGCCCGCTACAACGAGGTCTACAAGGACGCTCCATACCTCCCGTACCTCGGCTTCAGCTGGGCCATCGGCGAGACGATGCGCGTCGACGTGCTCCTGCCGGAGACCGCCGAGTTCTCGTTCTGGCCCTCGGGCGACACCGGTTTCCTCTTCGGCCTCGACATCAGCGGTGGCCGCTACGAGGTCCGCACGAGCAAGGCGCTCGGCGACACGCGCGACGAAACCTATGTCCAGGAGATCGTGGTCTACGCAGGCATGATCTTCCGCCTGAACGATGCCATGTCGCTCGACTTCCGCGGCGGCGCCGTGGTTGCCGGTGACTACAAGTGGAACACCGGCCAGGAAGGCTTCAACACGATCGACGGCACCCTCGAGCCCGCCGCGTTCCTGGCTGCGAGCATCGGCTTCGACTTCTGATTGGCTGGGCGGCCGTTCCTCGCGGGACACTTGGTACCGCGAGGGATGCCGCTCGACCCCGCTCCGGCCGCCTGAAGGGCCACATCGCGGGAGACGACGGCGGGAGCTGCCACGCCCTGCCTCGCATGAGGAGCCCGCAACTGCGGGCTCCTTGTGTTCACGGACCTGGTGTTTCCGGACCGACCCTCAGCGCGCCGCGGCGCGCTCGTAGGCTGCGAGCCACGCGGCAAGGCAGGCATCGAGTTCGTAGTGCGCGACGCAGTGCTGGCGGTTGGCAGCACCCTCGCGCTGGCGGCGCAGCGGGTCGGCGCACAGGGCGGTGAGGGCGCGGGCGAGCCCGTCCACGTCGCCGGCAGGGACAAGCCCTCCGCGGGATCCCTCGGGCAGCATGACGCGAACGTCGCCCACGTCCGTGGCGACAACAGGCAGTCCGCAGGCCATGGCCTCGAGGAGGCACAGGGGCATCTGCTCGGTGCTCGAACTCATGGCGAACACGTCGAGTTGCTGGAGTTCCGGCAGAACGTCGGCGCGTGCACCCGTGAAGCGGACGCGTCCACTGATACCGAGTTCCGTGGCAAGACGCTCGAGCGAGGCACGCTCGGGACCATCGCCCACGATGCGCAGTTGCGCCGGCGCGGGCACGCGCGCAAAAGCGCGCAGCAGGGTGGCATGGTCCTTCTCGGCGCGCAGGCCACCAACCGTGCCAACCACCGGGGCCGACAAGGCGGCACCGGTCCGCTGCAGGAAACGCGCAGTGTCGACGCCGTTGGGGAGCACCTGCAGCCGCGCGCCGAGGCCCCATTCGGTGCGCGCGACGCGTTCGAGGGTGTGCGAGGGTACGAGCACGTCCACGGAGCGGAGCAACAGCCGCCGCATCCAGTTCCTCCGCAACAAGCGCCGCTGGCTCTCGCCCGGCCCGAAGCCATCCTCGTGGTGCACGTGGGCGCGCAGTCCTGTGACCCGTGCCGCGGCCACCGTCTCGATGGAGCCCCAGTTGCAGGTGACGAGCAGGTCCGGTGCGAGGCTGCGCAGGATGCGCGCCTGGTGCCGTGTCGCGGCAAGGAAACCCCGGCGCGACGGCGGCGCCATGACCTCGCATCGCACGCCTTGCGGCAGCAGCCGCGCGGCATCGGTGCAGCCGTCCATGGCCATGACCACGTGGCGCCAACCCGGTCCCATGCGCGCCATCAGTTGGACCGCGCGGACCTGCGGACCGCCCGTCCCGAACGTGGCGTAGACGTGGAAGACGAGGCGCTCGGACCTCACCGCGCCGCCCCGCTGTCGAACAGGCGCTGCTCGAACTCGGCACGCTCGCGCACCGGCGCGAAGCCGAGGTCTCGCTCGGCATTGCCACAGTCGAGTTGGCCCAGGAACGCGCGGCTGCGCAGGTCGCGCATGTGCAAGGGCTCCGCCTTGCGGCCCCCGAGCCGCTTGAGCAACCACTTCGCCCGCTCCTGCAGCCAGATCGACGCAAACGACTGGCCGACGAACTGCACGGGCTTCTGCCCGTGCTGCGCCAGCATGTGCACGTACTCGCGTGCCGTCAGGCGCACGCGACCTGCAAGGTTGTAGCTGCGGTTGGCTGCGGCGGGCGCATCCAGGGCCGCCACCATCGCGGCGGCGACATCGTCGACCAGCACGAGCGGCAGCGGAGCATGCCCCGGCCCCCAGCCGACGCAGACGCCGTCGCGCACCCAGAGACCCACTCCCGAATGGTCCTTGGGGCCGTCGCCTGCGAGGACGATCGCCGGCCTCAACACCACGGTCTCGAGACCGCGAGCACGCTGCTGCTCCAGTTCTCGCTCCGCAGCGATCTTCCCGCGAGCGTAGCCGGGACGAAACTGCGGCTTCGGGTCTGGCCCCGCATCGTCTCGCACGGGAGCCTTCGTGCCGAGCCAGAGCGCGGCCGTGGAACTCGCGAACACGAGCCTGCGGATGCTCTGCGCCCGGCATGCATCACCCACGGCGCGGGTTGCAGTTGCCATCGCGTCCGGGATCGCGCCAGGGTCGTCTCCCCCGCACGTGGCGAGGTGGAGCACGCTGTCCGCGCCACGCAGCGCCGCGGCGAGGGCTTCGGGGTCGGCTGCGTCACCACGGAAGATCCGGCAGCGCGCGAGCAGTTCTGCGGGGAGCAGTTGTGGCCTGCGCACGAGCAGGGTGACGGGCCGCCCTTGCGCGAGGAGCAACTGCACGCAGCGCCTCCCGATGGTTCCCGTGCCACCCGTGACCACGACCTCGCGCGGGCGCACCGGGCCGGGCTCGGGCACGGGTGCGAGCGGGGTTGGTTGGGTCGAGGCGCCCACTGCGGCAGCGGCGGCCACGCACATCGCATGCACGGAGCGTGCGGCATCGACGCCCCTTGGCGCAGGCGACTTGGCGCGAAGGGCATCGTGAAATGCTGCGAGGCTCTCACGCATGCTCCGGACGAAGGGATCGTCGGGCGCGCCCCATCCGAACAAGCCGCGCGCAAAGCCCGTGAGCACCCCACACGCGCGACCGAGGAGGCGCAGTCCGCTGCCGGCGAGGTTGAGGGCATGGTCGAGCGGCTCGAGCCAGCGCGTCTTCCTCTCGATGCGCACGCTGCCGCGCAACAGGTCCACGTGCGCAATGCCGTCCGAGCCGATGGCGGTCACCGTTGCGTGGGGCATGCCCCTGCCGAGGGCCATGCGGACACTTGCCGTGCCCTTCTCCAAACGGAGCGCCATCTGCCACTCGTCGAAGAACCGCTGGCCGTTCGCGAGGTTGCGCGGCAGCCCTGTCGAGGCATGCACCTCCAGCGCCCGCCCCAGGAACTCGTGCAGGATGCTGAACAGGTGCACTGCCTGCTCCCACAGGATGTTGGCCTCGGTGCGGAACATGAAGTGGCTGGTGTCGCCCACCTGCAACTGCCGCAACGGCACGTTGTGCTGCAGCACGAGGTGCTCGAGGCGTCCGAGTCCCCCGTCCTGCAGCCGGTCCCGCAGCCACAGCACGCCGCGGTGGAAGGTCATGTTGTGGTTGACCCCCAGCTGCACCCCGTGTGCGTGAGCCTCCTGCTCGAGGAGCGCGAGGTCCTCCTCGCGAAGCGCCATGGGCTTCTCCACGAGCACATGGACGTGCGCACGCAGGCACTCCAGCGCCACGGCCACGTGGTGCTCGGGGGGGACCAGCACGTGCACGGCATCGATGCCGCCGGCCTCCAGCAGTTCGCGTACCGAGGCGTGCCAGCGGCCGATGCCGTGCCGCCGCGCGAACCGCTCGGCCTTGCCCGGCGCCGCATCGCACACCGCCACCACCCGCACGTGCGGGACCTTGGCCAGCGCGGCAAGGTGCACCTCGGCGATGAAGCCGGTTCCCACCAGCGCAACCTGCGTGGTCGTGGTCATGTTGGCTGCGCGGCGATTATGCGGAACTGGCGACGTCATCGAGCCCGTATTCCTCGGCACCATGGGGACTTCGGGTTGATGCCGACGGGCAGCCCCCATGCCGTGGGAAGCTTGGTTCCGACGTTGCGCACAGCTATCGTCTTCCCCCGTCGGG
>JBEATZ010000455.1:0-3330 GCA_041161695.1 Planctomycetota bacterium
GCTGCGCCGGCTGCGAAGCAGGATCCGACCGCGCCCTTCCGGCCGTTCGATCCGGCGGCGTTCGCTGCAGCCATGCAGAAGCTCGGTGCAAACCCCGAGCAGCTCGCGGCGATGGCCAAGGCGGCAGCGGATGTGGGCCCTGCGCGCGCCGGCGAGGCGCTGCTGCGCACGCTCGCGCCTGCCTACGGCAAGGCGATGGAACTTGCTGACGGTGGTGACCCGCGCGCGGCGCTGGAGCTCACGAAGCTGCTCACGCCCGATACCGATGCGCTCGTGGCCGCGCACGTGCGCTACCAGCTGGCGCGCCTGCTGCTGGATGCCGACGAGCCCAACGATGCCATCGACGTGCTCGAGGGCTACCTCAAGACCTGCTCCAACCGCACCGCACTCGACGGCGAGGTGGTGTTCTTCTACGCGCAGGCGGTTGCCGAGGTCCCCAACCCCGAACTCGCGGTGCAGCTGTACCGCTCGTTCCTCAAGTGGTTCCCCGAGGCGAGCGAGCGCTTTCGCGCCGTTGCCACGCAGCGCGCGGCCGAACTCGACCGTCAGCTGGACTCGTCGCTGCACGGTCTCGCCGACGGCATGAAGAAGGTCGGTCGCGACCTGCGCCACCAGGAGACCGGCAAGCCGACGCAGGAGAAGCAGAAGGAGTTCCTCACGCAGCTCGACGAGCTCATCGAGATGTTCGAGCAGATGGAGCGGCAGTCCTCGGGTGCGGCCAGCGGCAACGGACCTTCGTCCAACCCTGCCGACCAGAGCAGCCTGCCCGAGGGTGAGGCGCGCATCGGCAACCTCGAGAACGTGAAGAAGGTCGCCGACCGCTGGGGCGACATGAAGCAGAAGGACCGCGAGAAGATCGAGTCCGAGGTGCAGACCAACCTGCCGCCCCAGTACCGCAAGATGCTCGAGGAGTACTACAAGCGCCTCGGCACCTCGAAGAAGCAGTGACCCAGGTGACCCGCACCCTTGCAGCAACGACTGCAGTGCTCGTGGCCTGCGCCCTGGCGCAGGCACAGGGTTTCACGGGCGCCGTGGCGAAGGTGGACGGCACGGCGGTCATGGGCACGCTGCGCGTCACGCGCGACGGCTCTGCTGCGATCGCGCCGCCCGGCGGCGCCGCCACGACCTGTCGCGTCGAGGAGCTTGCCTCCGCACGGTTTGCCACCGTGCCCGCTGCCACGCAGCCGGTGCTGTTCCGCGTGACGCTGCGTTCGGGCAGCATCGTTCCCGTGGTTGCCATGACCGACGATGCAGCGGGCAAGGTCGTGCTGAAGACCTCCACGGGCGCTGATGTCGCGGTGCCGCGTACGGCCATCGCGCTGGTGCGCAGCGAGACCATGGCCGAGGTCGGCACGCTGCCTGCCGATCGCAACGATCCCGCGGACACGCGCGACTACCTCTACGTGCTGCGCGACAACGCCGTGCGGCGCTTCAGCGTGCTGGTGACCGGCTTCCCCGAGGGCAAGGTCGCGTTCCAGCTGCAGGGCAAGGACTACTCCGTCGAGTCCGGTTCGCTGGCCGGCATCGTGTTCGGCAAGGCGACGGGCTTTGCGCCGGATGCCCTGCCGATGCCGCGCGTGCGCGTTGCGGGCCTGCAGGGACTCGTCCTGTCGGGACAACTGGTCGAGGTCGCGGATGCGCTGACGATTCGCCTCGACGAGGGTGCGGAGGTCGCACTGGCAGCGGGCACGGTCGAAGCGCTCGAGTTCGCGAGCGATCGTTTGCGCTGGCTCTCGACGATGACCCCCAAGGTCGAGCAGGTGCCTGCCATGGACCGGACCTGGCCGTGGACGGCCGATCGCTCGCCCATGGGTCCCGGCATCCGTCTCGGCGGCAAGGAGCACACGCGCGGCCTCGTGATGGTGCCACGCACGCGCCTCACCTTCGAGCTCGACGGCAGCTACGACACCTTCGAGGCGGTGGCGGGCATCGAGGACCGCGGCGGTCCCGACGCCCATGCCGTCTTCCGCGTGCTCGCGGACGGCAAGGTCGTGCTCCAACTCGATGCGGTCACGAAGCAGCAGGCGCCGCAGCCGATCGCGCTGGCCATCAAGGGCGTGAAGTCGCTCGCACTCGAGGTCGACTTCGGCGCCAACTTCGACGTGGGCGACCTGTGCGCGTTTGCCGACGCGCGCGTGATCAAGAAGTGAGCCTGCCCTCGCACAGCCGGGCGCTGCTCGCGAGCCTGTTGGTTGCAGGCGCGGCCGCAGCCCAGGCTGGTGATGTCGCGGATGCAGCCCAGCAGCGCCGCACCGAGGTCGTGGCGGCGTGTGCGCCCGCGGTTTGCGCGGTGATGAAGCTCGAGGGCGCGGGCGGCGGCAGCGGCGTCGTGTTCGATCCCGCTGGCTTCGTGCTCACCAACTACCACGTGGTGGGAGACCCGGACCCGAAGCTCGCGCTGCCGGAGCCGCCAGCGCCGCCCGATGCCGAACTGGCGCAGTGGCGCGCGCAGCACCCGCAGGCCAGCGACACCGAGCAGCAGCAGTGGGTCGCGGCATGGCAACAGGCGTGGAAGGACGAACACCACCCGCGCGGCACGCGCCACTACGCGCCCATGAAGGTGGGCATGCCCGACGGCCAGCTGTACCTCGCAGACGTGCTTGGCATCGACCCGGGCAGCGACCTTGCCGTGCTCAGGCTGCGTCCGGCGCACGGGAGGAGCGAGTTCCCGTTCCGGCCGCTCGGCGACAGCGATGCGTTGCTCGCAGGCGAGACGGTGCTGGCGATGGGCAACCCGTTCCTGCTCGCAACCGACTTCACGCCCACGGTCACCTTCGGCATCGTCTCGGCCACGCACCGGTACCAGGAAGGCCAGGGCAATCGCATGCTCGTCTACCCGGACTGCATCCAGGTGGACGCGCCCATCAACCCTGGCAACTCGGGCGGCCCGCTCTTCAACGAGCGGGGCGAGGTGGTGGGCATCAACGGTCGCATCAGCGTGGGTGCGCGCGGTCGCGTCAACGCAGGCGTTGGCTTCGCCATCAGCGCGAGCCAGGTCCGCAACTTCCTCGCCGACCTCATGGCGGGCAGGCACGCAGAGCACGGCACGCTCGACCTGAGCGCGTGGTTCATGAAGGAGCCCGGCGCCGGCAGCCGCCGTGCCGTGCTGGTGCAGCAGCTGTACCGCGACTCGGTGGCAGCGCGCGCAGGCGTGGCACTGGGTGACGAACTGCTGCGTTTCGACGGTGCCGAGGTCCGCAGCGCAAACCAGCTCGCCACGCTGATCGGCGTGCTCCCGGCTGGCGCGTGGGTGGCCCTCGCCTGGCGCCCGAGCGGCGGCGGCGCAGGTCCCGTGCGCGAGGCCATGTTGCAGCTGGCCCGCCTCGACAC
>JBEATZ010000209.1:0-3875 GCA_041161695.1 Planctomycetota bacterium
AGGTTGACGGTGACGCTGGTGGGCACCGTGACCGGGGCGGTGAAGTTGCCGTTGGCGTCGGTGACGACCGTGCCCACGCCGGGGACGGCGATCTCGACGCCGGCGAGCGGGATGTTCTGCAGCGGCGAGATGGCCGAGAGACCCGTGCGGGTCCAGCCCATGACCGTACCGGTGGCCGTCACCGGGCCCGCGCCGTGCGTGGCCCTCGGGTCCTCGACGGTGGGTGCGGCGAAGCCGCGGTTCGGCAGGTTGCAGAAGGTGATGCCGCACTCGTGCTTGTCGGTGGTGTAGTGCAGCACCGTGCCCTTGCGGGCGTCGACGTAGTAGCGGCCGATGGGGCCGCGGCCCTCGGCGTCGACGGCGCTCACCGGGATCTCCCAGGCGAGGAAGAACGGCTGCTCCTTGTTGGCCTCCACCTCGCCCCAGATCACGAGGCGCGGGTTGCGCTGGTCGCCGGGCTGCGGCACCGAAGGCGGCACGCGATCGAGGTCCTGCCAGGCGATGCGGGTGGCGTTGAGCTCGTCGATGGCGGGGGTGGTGTCGAAGTCGGCGGGCACCGGCCAGGCCGAGCTGCCGAACATCGAGATCTTGCCGGTCATGTGGACGCGCACGTCGGCGCGGCCACCGATGACGGCGAGGCCGCGGAAGTACTGGTCGAAGGTGAAGGTCCAGGTGCGGCCCATGCGGGAGCCGATGACCTCGCGGAACTCGGAGGTGCCGAGGCCGAGGAGTTCAGCCTGGTCGGCGAGCAGCTGGTTGGCGTGGCGGCGTGCCTCCTCGAGGGAGTTGCCGCGCCAGTCGGCGAGGGGGAGGCCGGTGCCGTAGATGGCCTTGGGCGTCCGGGTGGCGTGGTTCCACTGGCTCACCCAGGTGCCGCCGGTCTCGGCGACGAACCGCTGCCAGGCGGGGCTCTCCTCCGCCATGCGCTGGTCAAGGGCGGGGATGGGCTCGGCCGTGGGACGGGGGAAGCGCGTCGCGGGGTCCTGGGCAGCGGCAAGGGCGGCGAGGCCGAGTGCGACGAGGGTGAGGCGGGTCAGCATGGTTGTGGTTTGGTGGAGCAACTTCCTCCCGGGGCCTCGACGGGGCAGCCGATGCCAAGGGTGGGAGTGAACGAAGTATGACGAGATCCCATCGATGGGCCCAACCGGGCGGACGCATCGATTTCGTCCCGGGGTTGTCGGTCCGGTGGCATGGCCGAGAGCCCCACGGGTTCAGACGTCGCATTCGGGGATTGGTTCCGCGGCAACCCGAGGGGACGCCCCCGGGCCTGCCGGGACTCGGCTCGGGCATCCCTTCCGCGGTGTCGGTAGCCTTCGCCGCCATGGCCCGTTCGCGCACTGCCGTCCTCCTGGTCGCAAGCCTCCTTGCCGGTCCGGCCCTCGCCCAGCAGCCCGAGCCGCTCTGGCCCGGGACCGTCCTCGATCCCGCCGTGCCCACCCTGCGCCAGGTGGTGGGTTTCGAGCCCGGTGCGGATGCGGTGGACCACGCCGAGATGGAGCGCTACCTGCAGGCGCTCGCCACAGCGGCGCCGGACCGCATGCGGCTCGTCGAGTACGGCAGGTCGTGGGAAGGCAGGCCGCTCTGGTACGCCATCGTGTCGGGTGCCGCGAACATCGCGCGCCTGCCGGAGATCCAGCGTGCCAACCTCCGGCTGGCGGACCCGCGCTCGCTCGCCCACGAGGCCGCGGACCAGCTCATGGCAGGGATCCCCGCGACGGCATGGCTCGCCTACGCCGTGCACGGCGACGAGACCTCGGGAACCGATGCGGCGCTCGCGCTGCTGCACCACCTGCTCGCGGCGCGCGGCGACGCCATGGTGGACGCGATCCTCGCCGACACGGTGGTGATCGTGGACCCGCTGCAGAACCCCGACGGGCGCCAGCGCTTCGTGTTCAACCACCGCCAGAACCGCGGGCCCTTCCCTGATCCCGATCCCTCGGCGGCCGAGCGCACGCAGCCCTGGCCGGGAGGCAGGCCAAACCACTACCTGTTCGACATGAACCGCGACTGGTTCGCCATGTCGCAGCGGGAGACGCGCGCGCGCGTGCAGGCGTTCCTGCAGTGGATGCCGCTCGTGTACGTGGACGTGCACGAGATGGGCGGCAACTCCACGTACTACTTCGCGCCGCCAGCGCTGCCCGTGAACCCGGAGATCACCGCGACGCAGCGTGCGTCGCTGGAGCGGTTCGGGCGCAACAATGCAAAGTGGTTCGACCGCTTCGGCATCGACTACTTCACGCGCGAGGAGTTCGACTCCTTCTATCCCGGCTACGGCGAGGGCTGGCCGACCTTCCAGGGGGCGATCGGCATGACCTACGAACAGGCCGGCCTGCGCGGCCTCGTCTTCCGCCGCGACGACGAGTCGACGGTGACCTACCGCGAGGCCGTGCGGAACCAGTTCGTGGCCTCGCTCGCGACGCTCGAGACCGTGGCCGCCAACAAGGCTGCGATGCTGCGCGACTTCCTCGAGTTCCGGCGCAGTGCGGTGGCAGAGGGTGAGACCGGGCCGGTGCGCGCCTTCGTGTTTCCCGATCGGGGCGACCGCAACCGGCTGGCGCGGCTCGCCAACCTGCTGACCGACCAGGGCATCGAGGTGCACCGTGCCACGGCAGAACTGTCGGTGGCCAGCGCCTCGCCGCCGGCAGCTACGTGGTCTCGCTCGCCCAGCCGGCCAAGCGGCTCGCCAACGTGCTGCTGTCGAAGCACATCGACATGGACGAGGCGTTCCTGAAGGAACAAGCCGAGCGCCAGCGCCGCCGTCAGGACCTCGAGTTCTACGACCTCACCGGCTGGTCGCTGCCGCTGTTGTTCGACGTGGAGTGCTGGACTTCGGCCACGGCGCCGGAGGGGCCGCGCGAACTGCTCGCGCCGGGCGCAGCGGCTCCCGCTGTCACGGCGCCGCCCGTTGCCACGGTTGCCTATCTCGTCCCGTGGTCCGGCAACGGCGCCGCGACCCTCGTCGCCGACCTGCTGCAGCAGGGCATCCGCATCCGCAGCCTCGCGAAGCCGTTCCGCATCGGCGGCGTCGACTACCCCCGCGGTTCGTGCGTGATCCGCACGAGCGGCAACCCTGTCGACCTGCATGCCAAGGTGTCTGCAGCGGCCCTGCGCCACGGCGTGCAGGTGGGCGCGACGGACACGTCGTGGGTCGAGTCGGGCGTGAGCTTCGGCAGCAACGAGGGCCACGTGCTGCGCAAGCCGCGCGTTGCGATGGCCTGGGACACGCCGGTGGGGGCCAACTCCGCGGGCTGGACGCGGTACCTGCTGGAGCAGCGCTATGGCATCCCGGTGACCAAGATCCGCGTGGCGCAGCTCGCGCGCGCCGACCTCGAGAAGTTCGACGTGATCGTGCTGCCCGAGGCCATGGGCATCGGCTCGGTGCTCGCGCGCGGCGGCGGCAGCGAGAAACTGGTCTCCTGGGTGCGCGAGGGCGGTGTGCTCGTGGCGATGGGCGCGTCGACGCGCTGGCTCACCGAGGAGAACGTGAAGCTGCTCGCGACCCGCACCGAGGACCTCGAGAAGCCGAAGGCCAAGGACGGCAAGGAGGCGGGAGCCGCTGCAGCAGCCACTGACGGGGCGAAGCCGCCCGCCGAACCGCAGCAGGAGGCCAAGCCCGGCAAGGGGGACGAGCCCTTCGACTACGAGAAGGCGATCCAGCCCGAGAAGGAGCCGCCGCCGCGGACGCCGGGCGCCATCGTGCGCGCCACCGTCGATCCCGAGCACTGGCTCGCGTCCGGCTACGGCGCCACCGCCAACGTGGTGCACGAGTCGAGCGACATCTACGTGCCGGTGAAGCTCGACAAGGGCACCAACGTGGCGATCTACGCCAAGGACGAGGCGCTGTGGCTCTCGGGCTTCCTGTGGCCGGAGACGCG
>JBEATZ010000045.1:0-4197 GCA_041161695.1 Planctomycetota bacterium
GCAACTGACCTGTGCCGCGGCAGCCGCCGCGCGCACTTCCTGCGGCCCGCGTGCTTCGCGCATGCGGGCCGCAGTCGTTTGGTGGGGTGCTGTGCTTCAGCGCGGCGCAAGTCCGCGCAGCCGCACCATCGCACCGATCGCCGTGTCGGTGGCCTTCTCGGCTGCGTCGCCCGCGCAGTTGGTGACCACGAGGAACGCGTGGTCGCGCTCGGGGGCGATCCACACCCTGCAGAAGTTGAGGGTGTTGGAGCCGTTGTGGGTGAGCGTGCGGCCGCCGGCCCACGGACGCTGGGCCGTGACCCAGCCCATGGCAAACGTCGATCCCTCGGCCGCCGTGTGCAGCCTGAGGAACGACTCGGGCTGCAGCAGCAACCCCTTGTCGCCGCGCGCGCCGCGCAGGTGCAGCGCCACGAACCTGGCCCAGTCGGCAAGCGAGGCGTGCACGGTGCCTGCCGGGCCGATCGAGGCGGGGTTGTCGGCGCCCTTGCCGGGCGCCACGGCCGTGCGGCCATCGTCGCGGTGGCCGCGCGGCTGGTCGATCCTCGTGGCGCTGCCAGCCGCACCAAAGCCCGCGCTTGCCATGCCCAGCGGCGTGAACACGTGCTCGCGCATCAGCTGCTCCCATGCCGTGCCACCGGCAGCGGCTTCCAGCATCACACCCGCGAGGTTGAAACCCTGGTTGGAGTAGACGGCCTTGGTGCCGGGCGCCACGTCGGGCTTCGCCTGCAGCAACTTGCCCACGAACCATGCGCGCGCGGCCTGCGGCGGTTCGTCGCGTTCCCACAGCTCTTGCCACAGCGCGCGCGGCGGTTGCGTGGCCATGCCGCCGCGATGCTGCAGCAGCCAGTCGAGCCGCACCGGGCGCCAGTCCTCGTGCATGGCGACATCGGGCAGCAGCGCGCCCACGGTGCTGTCCCACTGCAGCCTGCCTTGTTCGACGAGGCGCGCCGCGAGCGTCGCGGTCATCGCCTTGGTGCACGAGCCGAGGTGCCACAGGTCGGTGTCCTCGACGGCCACATCACTGCCGCGCGCGCGCACGCCGGTGGTGCCGAGGGCCACGAGCTCGCCGCCCGACACGATCGCAGCCCCGAGCGCCGGCAGGTCGAACTGCGTGCGCAGCGGCTCCAGCAGACCATCGAGGTCGGTGGGGGCCGGTGCAGGCACGGGGCCCGCGCGCAGCTTCGCGCGCTCGGCGGCAATCGCCTTGCCCCAGCCCTCCACGTCGAAGCCGCGCGGTCCCTCGGCGCCGGCGTAGGCGATCCTGCCGTCCTTGCCGACGAGGTAGAGGCGGTCGGGCCAGCCGCCGTAGGCGCGGCACACGGCATCGTCCACGCCATCGACGAGCGCAGGCATCGTCAGGCCCAGGTCGTCCATGCACGATCCGGCCACGTGCAGGCGCTCCGCATCGGTGACCGGATCCTCGACGAGTTGCTCGAAGCCGGGCATCGCCCCGTCGATGGGGTGCGCCTCGCGCACGTAGACGAGGAAGAAGGCGACCTCGCTGCCGTGCTCTTCGTGCAGTGCGCGCAGCCGACCGGCTGCACTGCGGAAGGGGGGTCAAGTGATGCTGCCGAACACGAGCGCGACCGGGCGGTCGCCGCGCAGCTTCGACAGCCGCACCTTCGTGTCCTTCATGCCCACCATGGGCAGCTCGAAGTCGGGCGCCATGTCGCCCACCTGCGGCAGCTTGGGCGCCTGCAGCGACTGCCGCAGTTTCTGCAGCGCGCCGCGCGCGGGTCGTGAGGCGAAGTCGGCGGCATCCACGTCGCCGTCGCCATCGCGGTCGAGGTGGGCAAAGCCGCGGTCGCCGCGCGGGTACTCGGCTTTCTGCACCGCGCCGTCGCGGTTGGTGTCGTACTGGGCGAGCAGCTTGTGCAGCGCGGCATCCGCAGCGGGCTTGGCTCGCTCCTGCGCGGGCAGTGCGGCAAGCAGCACGGACAGCGAGAGCCACGGGAACGCGCGGTGCAGCATGAACGCGATCCTCGGCGCGAGAGGGCTGCGTGCGCAAGGGCTGTACGCACCAACGACCACGCGGCGGGTGGGGCCTGCGCCACCACCCGCCGCGGGTTCACGTCATCCTGCGTTCAGGGGCGCAGTTCGCCGGTGAACCAGGTGCCGGCGTTGATCCATGCGTTGTCCACGCCGCCCCAGCCCTGGTTGACGTAGAACTGGCGCTCGGTGGCGGTGCCCCACCATTCTTGCTTGGTGCGGCTGCGGTAGCCGTAGGCGAGCGGGTAGTGCGAGAGCCAGCCAGTGCCGATCACCACGGGGCGGCGCAGGACCGCGATCGAGTAGCGGGCGATCTCGCGCAGGCGGTCCTCGTGGGCGCCCACGGCGTTGTACTCGACGCGGATCGTGGCGGTGGTGCGCGGCGTGAGGTACGCGCTGGCGAGGGCCATGTCCCACGGGTAGGTCGCGCCGCCGTTGGGCGTGCAGAAGGTGCGGACCTGCGCGCGGATCTCGCGGATCGCAGTCTCGATGCCTGCGTCGTTGTACCGCGGCGCCACGGCGTCACTGCCGTTCACGCTGCCGTTGGTGCGGTAGATGCCCTGCTTGCCGGACCAGACCGGGTCGTTGCGCGAGGCGCGGTAGTCGGCCCAGCCGAACAGCATCATCCATGCCGTCGGGCCGCAGCCGCTGACGCAGCCGCCCGTCTCGAACTGGTGGTAGAGGCGCTGGTCCTCGTGGGTGCCGGCCCAGGACGTGCTCCATGCGCTCCACGTGTTGTCGGTCGTGCCCAGCACTGCGGCCCACTCGCCGATCGCCTGCAGGCGCAGCTGCTGCAGCATCGAACCGTAGCTCGCGGCGTAGCCCTGCTTGCACTCGGTCCACGAGGTCCATGCGTGCTGGACGACCGTGGTGTCCTGCACCTGCTCGAGGCGCGCCGGCAGGTTGCCGAGCTGCGCGACGATCTCCTCGGCGCCGCCCTCGGCGACATAGCTCAGCGTGTCGAGCTTGAAGCAGCGCGTGGCCACGCGGCCCTGCGCGAGCGCATCGCGCACGAGGCGCGCGGTCGGGCCAACACCCTCGCTGCTCCAGTGCGGCACCGGCACGTCGTGTTCGCCGGTGGCGACCACGAGGAAGCCATTCGGCGCGACCTCGAACTCGTAGTACGCGGGCGCGGACATGTCCGGGCGGTACACGGGGCGGGCCTGGCGCGACACCACGGGCGCGCCCCACGTGGCCTCACCGGAGGCGCCGGCTTCATCGGCGTACTGCTGCGCCATCGCGTGCAGGCTGGTGGGCGCATCGACGCGCAGGTCGCCGATCAGCTGGCCTGCAGCGGCCTCGAAGCACGCCGACAGGGTGATGCCCGAGGGCTCGAAGTCGACGAACTGGTAGTGCACCTTGGTGCCGTAGGGGTTGACCGGCAGCTCGGTCGTCGCGCCGAGGTAGAGCACCTGCATGCTGTCCATGGGCAGGTGGAGTTGGCCGCGCACGCCGGCGGCCGACTGGGCGGGCACGGTGACGGGGCTCACGAGGAGCAGGTCGGGGAGCTTGGCGGCAGCGGGGCCCTGGGCAGGGCACAGGCTGGTGGCGACTGCGGCGGCGAGAACAGAGCGGATGACGATCGAGTTCATGGTCAGGTCCTTGTCTTGGTTGGTTGGGGTTGCGGAATGCACACCCGGTCCATGGCAAGGCCGCGCGCCGCGTGACGCGGGAGGTCGAGAAAATCGGCGGGAGGGCGTGGGTGAGACGTAAGATGCTTCTTGGAAAGGGCTTGCAAGGACATCGGGGGTGGATTCGCGACCGTGCGCGCACCCTTCGTTCGTTCCGCCGCCTCCGTCCCGCAGGGTGGCAAAGCCCCGTGCCGCCGCTACCGTGCCTCCCCCGCACGGGCGATTAGCTCAGTTGGTAGAGCGCTTCCCTTACAAGGAAGATGTCGGGGGTTCGAGTCCCTCATCGCCCACCAGTTCCGTCTCCCGTCCCGATGCGGCGGCGCGCATGGAGGAGTTCTGACACTTCGTCCCTCCCCGTGCCATCCTTCCCCGATGGTCTTTCCCCGCCGCCTCCTCGTCTCCCTCGGCGCCACCGCCGTGGCTGCCTCCGCCCTCCTCTTCACCGCCAGCATCCAAGCCCCCGCCGTCGACGGCACCAAGTGGGACTGGCTGCAGGACACCTACTGGATCGTGAAGAACGATGGCCTGCCCGCCATGGTCTACGACGTCGCATCGGGCACGGGCCTGCCGATCCTCG
>JBEATZ010000130.1:0-6061 GCA_041161695.1 Planctomycetota bacterium
GCCGAGACGCTCGCGTTCAAGCGCACCTTCAACCAGCTGCGCGGCAAGGACCGCCGTGCGATGCCGTTGCACCGCCGGTTCGAACTGGAGGTCCCGGTGGTCGCGGCTCCCGGCCTCGACGTGTTCGCCACGGAGACGGAGTTCAACGACTCGTGGCGCTGGGCGGACGTGATGGGCGCCAACACCACCGCACAGGGGACGATCGCGGCTGGCAGCGACGTCGACAGCTGGCGCTTCGTCTCCACGGGCGCCTACCACGTCATCAGCGCCTCCGCGCTCGCGGGCGCGAACCCGATCGGCGACCCGGTCCTCACCATCCGCAATGCCAATGGCGCGGTGGTGGCGTTCGTCGACGGTGTGCAGACCGCGCCAGCATCGTTGGGCCTGTACCTGCCACCCGGGACCTTCCACGCGGAGGTCTCGTCCTTCGGCGGCAACACCGGCGGCGACTACCAGCTCTCGATCGCGGCAGCGCCCGTCAACCTGGTGCCGCTCACCGCCAGCGGCGGTGCAGGCAGCACGCTGGCCTCGGGCTCTCCCTCGACGCGCGACGTGTTCACCTTCACCGTTCCCGAGGGCCGGCTCGTGCTGCGCGTGAACGCACCTGGTCGCGACTCCCTGTTGCTCCTGCAGCGCTCCGATGGCGGACTGCTGTTCGTCAACGACGACAGCACGGCTGCCGGCCTCAATGCCGCAGCGGACATCGACCTGCCCGCCGGCACCTACACGGCGTACGTGTTCGACGCGTCGGGCCAGGGCTATCCGTTCACGCTCTCGTACCAGCACACGCCGGGCACGTTCGCGGACGTCGTGACGACGCCTGCCGTGACCAGCCTCCTCACTGGGGACGAGTGCCTCCGCATGTACCGGGTGGCCTGCACGACCCCGCGGCTCGTGGACATGCAGACCGGCAACGGCACCACCACGCCGATCGGCGACACGATCCTCTCGCTGTACGACCCCGACCTGGACTTCGTCTGTGACGTGGACGACGACAACGCGCTGAGCCCGGCACGCGGCTACTACAGCCGCATCCGCATCTCGCTGCCTGCCTCCACCTGCTTCGTCGCGGTTGCGCCGTACCCGGCGGCAACCGGCGGCTACACGCTCACGACCAATGCAGCGGGTGCCTTCGCCAACACCGGCACGGCCCGTTTCGGCACCAACGCGCTCGCGTTCGCGGGTTTCGGCACGGTCAACTCCTACGCGCTCGACAACGTCACGCCGGTGAGCGTGCGCTACCGCGCCAACAACTACTTCTACGCAGTGCTGGGTCCGGGCGGACAACTCGCGGACTGCTGGTACGGCACGGGCGACTACCCGCAGGCGGGCGAACTGCCGACGGGCATGAGCCAGTTGCTCACCTGGGACCGCTACGACTACGTCGGGCCCATCAGCGTGACGGTGCTGCCCTCGCTCGCCGTCGAGGGCACCCAGCTCGTGAGCCGCGGCAAGGCCGGGGATGCGGTGATGCTGCTCGCCTCGTTCCAGCAGGTTCCGGGCGTCAACCTCGGGATCGGCGACAGTGGCTTCTTCTGCCTGCCGGTGGGCAGCGCCGGGCTGTTCACGGTGGGCCTCTCGATCCTGCCGGCAACGGGGCTGCAGTCGTGGCTGACGGTGCCTGCGGGCAGCTACGGCATCGTGTTCCAGAGCGGCGACATCCACACGGGCGCCAGCTGGAACCCCGGGCCCGCCGGCACCTGGCGCAACGTGTTGCGGCTCTGAGGCGCGCGCCGCGGCCTCAGCGGCGGGCTTGCTTCAACACGGCGCGCACGCGCTCCCAGTAGCCCGCGGTGGAGGCCTTGTCCGGCCCCGAGGGGCCGCCGTTGTGGGTGCGCGCGATGATCTCGGCGTCGCCGCTCGCCCAGGCATCGGGCGCATGGCGCAGCATGTAGGCGCGGATCACGCGTTCGGCGTAGGCGCGATCCCTGCAGTCCTGGTACGTGCCGCCGATCGAGGGTTCGCTTGCCAAGGCGTCTCGCCAGTACACCTCGTGGATCTGGTAGGGGCCGATGGCGAGGCCACCGTCGCCGTCCGGCGGATCGGGCCGGTCGCCGGTCTCGACCATGCGGATGGCGTGCAGGATGTCCGCGATGGGTGCGTGCACGGGGATGCGGCGGTCGAGCCAGCAGTGCGTGCCCAGCGCCGCCACCGCCACCAGCGCGACGAGGCGGGCCCTTCTCTTCCTTGGAGGTCGGGACCTGTGCGTCATCGGGCGGCGGCCCCCCGGCGACCGACCAGCAGGGCCATGGCGACACCGCCGACCACGAGCAGGGCCCCGCCGAGGGAGCCGAGGGTGGGGGAGGTCTCGCCCATGGCCCACGAGAGCATGAGCGCGAGGCACGGCGTGACGAGGGCGATGATGCTCAGCTCCGAGGCAGGCGCCCAGCGCAGCAGCCACATGTAGGTGCCGAAGCACACCGTGGTGCCGATCGCGCCCAGGTACCCGAGGCACAGCCAGGTGCGCATGGTCCAGCGCATCTCCATGCCTGATTCCTGCCACCAGGCCACGAGCGCGAGCTCCACGGCTGCGAGCAGCATGGCGTTGCGGTTGAGCTGGAGCGAGGAGCAGCCGGCTCCGTACCGTTTCACCAGGGTCGTGCCGACCGTGGAGACGAGGGGGCTGCAGAGGAGCAGCAGGGCCATGGGGACGCCCTCGGGCCCGAGGGCGCTCACGTCCGTGGCGAACAGCAGGCACATGCCCACGAGGCCGAGCACCATGCCCGCGACCTGCGTGACGCGGATCGTCTCCTGGAGGAACCAGTGGCCTGCAGCCGCCATCATCAGCGGGAACACCGCCCACAGCACGGAGGCGATGCCGGATGGCAGCACGCGTTCGGAGAGGTAGAGGATGCTGTACGAGGCCGCGAAGTTGGTCGTGCCGAAGGCGATCCAGAGCCATGCCGGCGGCCGATTGCCGCCCTCGCGCCTGCCGAGCAGGGGAACCAGCAGCGCCATGAGCGTGCCACCGATCACCAGCCGTGCCGCGGCCCCGGTGAAGGGCGGCAGGTCGTGCAGGCCCTCGCGGATCACCATCCACGTGCTGCCCCAGACCAGGCACAGCATGACCACGAGTGCGTGGACGACTGCCCGCGGCGGGGCGCCGGGTTCGTGCGTCACGAGGCCCCGTCGCCAGCCTGCGGCACGCGCTGGATGCGCACGCGCTCGGCGCGCTTGTTGGTTGCCTTGGTGACGGTGAAGCGGTGGCCGCGGAAGTCGAGTTCGGTGCCCGCGACCGGCAGGCTGCCGAACTGTTCGACGAGGAAGCCCGAGAGCGTCTGCGCCTCGGTCTCCACGTCCTCGATGCCGAGTTCGGCGAAGACCTTGCGCACCTCGGCGCCACCGCGGCACAGGAAGGAACCGTCGGGCCGCTTCAGCACGTGCGTCTCGGCCGCGTCCATCTCGTCCTCGATCTCGCCGACGATCTCCTCGAGGACGTCCTCCAGCGTGACGATGCCCAGCACGGATCCGTACTCGTCGACGACGATGGCCATGTGGCGCTGCTCGCGCTGGAACGCGCGCAGCACGTTGTTGAGCGTGGCCGTCTCGGGCATCACGAGCAGCGGCACCAGCAGGTCCTCCCAGTCCGGCTCGGGGCGTTCGCGCAGCGAGAACAGCAGTTCCTTGGTCAGCACGACGCCGGTTGCCCCGTCGAGGTCCTCGGTGGGCGAGTAGGGGAACCTGCTGTGGCCGGTGCGGCGCACGGTCTCCAGGTTGTGCTGCGTGGGCCGCGCGCCGCTCAGGTAGGAGACGCGGTGGCGGGGCACCATGACCTCGCGCACGCGCGTCTCACGGAGGCGCGTCGCGTTGGCGATGATGCCTGCAGTGAGGGAACCGAAGGCACCCTGGCTCTGGCCGGCGGTCGCCAGCAGCCGGATCTCCTCGAGGGACACCATCGAGCCGTGGCCACGCGCTCCCACGAGCCTGGCGATTCCCTTGCTGAACCAGATCGCGGGTGCCAGCAGCCGCGCAGCCATGTCCACCGAGTAGGCGACCGGCACCAGCAGTTTCTCGCCGTACAGAACCCCCAGCGTCTTGGGCAGGATCTCGGTGAGCAGCAGCACCGCAAGGGTGAAGATCGCGACGAACAGCCACGCCGGCGTGCCCGGCAGGGCGTCCTCGACGGTGGCACCTGCGACGGCAGCGCCTGCCGTGTGCGCGATGGTGTTGAGGATCAGGATCGCCGCGATCGGCACGTCCGGCTGCGCCTTGAAGCGGCGCAGGATCTCGGCAGCCGGGTTGCCCTTGCGAGCCAGGGCCTCGACGCGCGCGATGCTCGAACTCAGCAGGGCCGCCTCGGCGAGGGAGCAGAGGAACGAGACCATCAGGGCGATGGCGACGGAGAAGACGAAGAGCAGCATCGAGGGGGCCCCGTGCGGGGCCGCACAGGTTAGTCCAATCCGGGCCCCGGGGCCAACTTCGTGCGGGTCCTCGCCTCAGGCAAGGGCCGCGGCCGGCGGCGGGGCAGGGTGGAGGTATTCCTCCAGCGAGAAGCTGTCGACGGCGATCGCCTCCTCGCAGCGGCGCCGGGCCGCGTGCAACCGTTCGCCCTCGGCCGCGGTGAGGATGGCGAGCCGGACGGCCTCGTCGACGAGCGTCTCGGTTCGCGCGCGCGGCAGCCTGCCGCTGCGGATCGCATCGCGGATCCTGCGGTGGAGCGGTTCCACGGCGGTGACCTCCTCGAGTGCCAACTCGAGCCGGCCGAGTGCGGATTCGGGGTCGCGTGGCAGGTGCAGGATGCCGGTGAGGCGGTTGCGCTGCGGGCCCGGCTGCAGCAGCACGCGTGCGACGCGGGCGCCGAGCCGGTCGGAGGGACCGCTGCCGAACGGGTTGCAGCGGGACCACAGGGCGACGGGACCGCGCAGCAGCAACGAGAGGCCCGGCACCGGCAGGTTGGCGAACAGCCCGTCGAAGGCCTGCTGCATGCGCGCCGAGGCGAGTGCCATGCACCAGTCGACGAGCGGCAGGTCTTCGCGCGGCGAGCCCTCTGCGGCATGTCGCCGCAGCACCGCGCTCGCGAGGTACATCCACGAGAGGGCGTCTGCGAATCGCCCGGTGACCTTCTCCCGGCGCTTCAGGTCGCCGCCCATCGTGGCCATGGCGACGTCCGCCCAGAACGCAAAGCTGGCAGACGCCCAGGCGACCCTGCGCCAGTGGCGCGCGAGCGGGCCGCGGCACGGCGCCGCGGCGAGCCGGCCGCGGGTGAGCGAGAGCACGAGTGCGCGGATGCCGTTCGAGGCCACGTGGGCCACGTGCGGCCAGAAGGCGCGGTCGAATGCGGCCACGTCGCCGCGCTGGATCGCGTCCACCTCCCGGTAGGCGAACGGGTGGCAGCGGATCGCACCCTGCCCGAAGATCATCAGCGTGCGCGTGAGGATGTTGGCTCCCTCGACGGTGATGCCGATCGGCGTGCCGGCATAGGGGTTGGCCAGCAGGTTGCGGGGGCCGCGCGAGATGGCCGCGCCGCCCATGACGTCCATGCCGTCGTTGATGACCTGTCGCCACAGTTCGGTGGACTGGTACTTGGCGATGGCGGTGACCACTGCAGGCCTCGCGCCGCCGTCGAGCCCGCCGCAGGTGAACATGCGGACGGCCTCGAGCAGGTAGGTGAGTCCCGCGATGCGAGCGAGGGGCTCCTCGATGCCCTCGAACCTGCCGATCGCGAGCCCGAACTGCTGGCGCACGGCTGCATACGCGCCGACGGCGCGCGCCACGAGCTGGGCGCCGCCCGTGCTGTTGGCCGGCAGCGAGATGCCGCGACCCGCGGCAAGGCACTCCATCAGCATCTGCCAACCGCGGCCGCAGCCTTCGCTGCCGCCGATCACGGCCTCCTCGAGCGGCAGCACCACGCCATCGCCGCGCGTCGGGCAGTTGTAGAAGGGCACGCCCATCGGGTCGTGCCGCCTGCCCAGCGTGACGCCCGGGCTGTTCGCGGGCACCAGTGCGCAGGTGATGCCGGGCTCGGTGCCCTTGCCCAGCAGGTTGTCGGGATCGTGCAGCTGGAAGGCGATGCCGAGCACGGTGGCGACTGCTGCGAGCGTGATGTAGCGCTTCTCCCAGT
>JBEATZ010000228.1:0-4367 GCA_041161695.1 Planctomycetota bacterium
GTCCCGCGCACTACGTAGGATTCCTGGCTGAGCGCGACGAGCGGTGCGATCACGTCGAGCGCGGCTGACGCTTGCAGTTCGGGCGATTGCGCGAGCAGCTGCGTCGTCTCGTGATGCCTCCCGTCGATGAATTCGCCCATCCATAGGACGACGACATGGTAGCGGCGCTTACGCAGCGCACGGACGCGCGCTACCAGGTCTTCCCACCGTTCCCACAGCCACTTCTGCGCATCGTTGGGCATGTAGACGCCCCCGTCCTCCAACCGCACCCCCTGCGCCGGGCATAGCGCGACGCTGCTGCCCACATGCAAATCGCCGATCGGGACGACGACGATAGGCGATCTGGCGTAGGGCATGGGTAGATTATGGCCGATTTTCTGCGAAACTCGTGCAAAACTCGTCGTCTCTCCCCCTTGGCATGCGATAGCGTATGCGCTATATTAGTCACATCGACGAGCACTAAAGCACGACGAACAACCAGAGGAGACCAGACAGATGAACACGACCTACACCTACAGCCAGATCGCCAACAGCTACGCCCTGTGGACCGAATACGCCGACGCCGACGGCATCATCAGCCGCGAACAGTTCGACAACACGCCCGAGACGGAGCTGGTCGCCATGCTGACCGACATGTTCGGCGCTGAGCAGACCGCAGCCTAGTCCGAAACGCCGCGAGTGCGACGCGGTGTCTGCTGGTGGAGCCAGCACTGACGAGGACCTAACAGGAGACTAACAGACATGATCATTACCCCCGATACCCTTTACGTTTACCTCGACGAGGACGACAACGCCGTCGGCATCACCGACAAGCCGGACTTCCGCCGCGCTTTCCACAACGTGCCGTACACGGCCACAGGCGAGACGTGGTCGATGGGCATCCAGCGAATCTGGGTCGCCTACGAAGGCAAGACCATCTGCCGCGCGTTCGGCACGAAAGCCGACATGCTGGCGTACGTCGCTGAGACCGGGAACGACGACACGGGCCGAATGATGCTGAACTGGGAATACCCCCGGTAGTTCCGCCCACATCAGCAAGCCCCGTCACACGGCGGGGCTTGTTTCGTTTTCCGCGCAGCGCTCCAGCTGCTGCATGAGCGACGCCGCGAAGTGGCACAGGTGACTAGAGTCAACCACTAGATGAATATCGCCGTGGTGATGCGCGTTGTGGCGTAGAACGGCATATGCGCGCTCGCCGTCGAGCATCCGATACGCCTCCGGGAAGTCGCGCGCTTTCTGGAACGAGATCATCGCCATCATCGGCAGGTAATGGAAGCGCATCCATCCGTCCCATGTCGGCTCATTGCCCTTAAGTGGCAGCTGAAGCCTTTCGCGCCGGTCGTAGTCTTCAATGTCGCGCTGCCATCGGCGCATCACCTCGCGCTGGTGCTTGTTCGCGATCATCGCGCCTCCCGCACGGTCGTGATGCCGGCCTTGTCCTCGATGTCGATGAGCCAGTCTGCGAAGATGTCCACGTCGGAGGTGCGGACGTAGCGCAGGGTCGTCGCCTCGTGCGACCGTATCTCCCGCTCAAATGCCAGCTGCGACGGGCGGACTCGTCCCCCTGGGCGTTTGCATTCGACGAGCATGGTCACGCCCATCTTCCAGGCGACGATGTCGGGCACGCCGACCAGTTCGCCGCGCACGGCCTGCGACTGGCTCAGCTCACGCACCATCCATCCGTGCACGCGCAGGCGCGCGACGATCGCGTCCTGCACGTTGCGCTCGGAAATCCTAGAACGGGACATCTTCGGGCTCCTGCACGCCGTCGGCCGGCGACAGCATCCGCATGAGCAGGCAGTCTATTTCGAACGATGATCCGTGCGTGCCGTCCTTCTTCTGGTAGACGCGCGGCCCGCCCGTGGCGGCGTCTACGCGCAAGCGCCCTTCGACGAGCACGAGCTTCCCCTTGCGCAGGTATTTCGCGGCGATGCCGGCCTGCGCATCGTAGACGTTCACGCGAAACCACGTCGTCTCCTTCTGGCGCGCGCCGTTCTTGTCGGTGTATCCGCGATCCGAGGCGATCGAGAACGAACACACGTCCGCGCCGGCCTGCGTCTTGGACGACTCCGGATCGCGCCCGAGACGCCCTACGATTGTGATTTTCTGGAACATGATTTCTCCTTCTGCTTGATGCGAACGCGCCGCGCTGCCAGGCGGCACTCCTTCGAACAGTAATCTTTATGCCCGCCTCCAGCTGGACGGTCGGCGTGCTTGCCGCAGTGCTTGCAGATGGCGATGCGCACGAGATGCGAGACGCCGGCGAGCTTGCACAGTCGCGTAATTTTGCCGCGAAACCATCCCTGCGAGCGCTCCGCCGCGCGCATGTCGTAGTTCGCGTCCTCGAGGATTTCGCGCAGACGCTCCGGATCGTAGATGCTTGCGCGGCACTTCTCGTAGTATTCCTGCAATCCCCAACGCTTGATCGCGCGCCAGATCGCCGACTCGCCTTTGCCCAGCATCTTGGCGGCGAGGTAGACGCGCCCGAACGTCTTCCACAGCGCATTTTTCATCTGGAGCTCGAGGTAGTCACGATCCACCGGCTCCACCTCTCGCCCAGCCTTCCGCATGCGCTGTCGGTATTTGCGCATGTTGCTGCGGTTGGTCATGACGCGGCGGCACTCGTCGGAGCACACTTTGCGGTTGGCCGACGTGGTGCGGAAGTGGTGATAGCATACAGAGCAGCGGCGAGGCGTGGCAATTTCGCGGCGATCTTCCAGCGTCATGCCGATCCTGCGGTTGTAGCTGTGCAGGGATTTCGGCGAGATGAACAGCTCAGCGGCGGCGGCCTTGAGGTTGCCGTGGTTGCGGATGATCGCCTCGCGCTGTCGCTGGCGTTTGCGTGCGACCATCAGATCCCATAGGCGCTTGCCGGGCGGAGCGAAGGCGTTTCGTCGGGAGGACAGATACTGCGCCGTTTTGATGTCCATGCCGAGGCGACGGGCGATCGTCTTTAGCTTGTAGTCGCACTCGTCGGCCAGCTGGCGGAATCGCACGAAGTCGTTTTCTGTGTAGAGTAGTTTTCCCATTGTGGTAATTGTGGTTATCTCAACGTTGCCGCAGATTGTATCGCGGGAAACGAAACACGCCCAGCGTGCGAGGCTGGGCGTGTTGGCAGTGAGTGCTAGAACGGACTGTCGTGCTTCAGCAAGTCCTGCACGGTCTTGCCGATCATGCGTCCCTCGGCCTGTTCGCGCTCGAGGATGCGTTGCAGCCGCTGGAGCATGACGCGCCGGATTTCCTTCGCTTCCTCGGCGGCGCGCTCGTCGTTGTCGCGCTGAAGGTTTTCGTTAGTCTGCATTATTCACCTCCGAGGATGCGCCATGCGAGTGCTGCCACTGCCGGAACTTGTCCGTTGCCAATGGCCTTAAGTCTGTCCACTCGAGCGGCCACCCCATGAGCCACTCTACCCACGTCGGGTTCAGCTGCCCACCATTGCCAGCTCCCATCATTCGCGCCTCTTCGATCGTCGTCGCCTCCTTCAGCTGCTGCCATGCTCCCGATCCTCCGCACATGCCTTTCGTGCGCGGCGTCGGCCAGTGCACCTCTGCTCCGAGGTTCGGCGACTTTCTGTTGCCAGATTTGGCCGTGTCCTTCCAGTAGCGCGCCATCGGAGTCGGCCACATCCGCACTGCTGTCGCAAGCCCATCGCCGCTCGTCGCCGATGCTCCCTTCCGGTTGTAGTTCCCGCATACCGTCGGAGTTGGCCACAATCCATATTCTGTCGCGTTGATGCGGAGCGCCGGCGT
Source organism: Planctomycetota bacterium (assembly GCA_041161695.1). Classification (GTDB taxonomy): domain Bacteria; phylum Planctomycetota; class UBA1135; order UBA1135; family UBA2386; genus JBEATZ01. The sequence goes on from JBEATZ010000228.1 coordinate 3,750, forward strand.
CAACTGCTCCAAGCACTCCCCATCGCGCATCAAACCCCATCGTGGCCAGGTCTGCGAGAACCCGTCCGAGTCCTCGAGCAGTGAGCATTGGGGAGTTCTCCACGAACACGTATCTGGGTCGTACTTCACGAATGATCCGTGCCATCTCCACCCAGAGTCCAGACTTGGCGCCGTCGATTCCTGCTCCTCGCCCTGCTGCGCTGATGTCTTGGCAGGGAAACCCTCCAGATACGACATCAACAATTCCTCGCCACGGTCGGCCGTCAAATGTGCAAACGTCATCCCAAATCGGGAAAGGCGGGAGTAGGCCGTCGTTCTGTCGCTGCACAAGAATGCTTGCGGCGTATGGCTCTCGCTCAACGGCGCAGACGGTGCGCCATCCGAGCAGATGTCCTCCGAGGATTCCCCCGCCTGCGCCAGCGAAGAGAGCGAGTTCATTAAGGCGTTGCTGATGATCCACACTAGAAACCCTCCTCCTCGTCGTTCTTCGGCGCGTTGAGCCGCAGGCGATCCGCGGCCATCTTCTGCGCCATGTCGCTGATGAGCCGCGCAACGTCGGGCGTCATGCGCTGCCGCTCAATGCGCGTCGTGCGCACGCGGTTGTAGACGTCGCGGAAC
>JBEATZ010000267.1:0-3120 GCA_041161695.1 Planctomycetota bacterium
GATCTTGGAGAGCTAGCGCAAGACGAGGGCGAAGCCGAGCAGGTGGCGCCGGCCGAGGAAGGCCCGGTGCGCGTGTTGGTCGATCTGACCTCGACGATCGAAGGCGCCGAGACCGAGCGCCTGCAGATCGGCAAGCTCAAGGTCAACTCGATGCAGGACCTCGCAGAGGCCGCGGCGCACCTGGCGCTGCAGGCCCGTGAGCAGATGCAAGGCATCGTCACCGACCACAAGGGCAAGGTGCTCGGCGTCATCGGTGCGGCGCGTGGCACTACGTCCATGGCGCTGGCCGACAAGGGCATGTTGCTGGACCTGATGATGTTCCCGAACGCGCGCTACGTCTGGTGGGTCCACAACCACCCTTCGGGCGACTCCACTCTCAGCCAGGAAGACATCAGCACGGCAAAAGCTATGGAGTCCGTGCTCAGTGCCACGACCGTGTTCTCGCGCGGCATCATGGCAATCGGCACTCCGACAGCCGGCAAAAGCTCTTGGCAGTTCTGGGCGAGCAACACGAGCGCTATTTCCGGGGGATTCATCCAAGCCCCGGACCGCAATACCAAATACAAGACGACGCGCCTGCTGGAGCGCCGCATTCTCGACGTGCGTCCTGGCAACCCGATCCGCGACGACGGTGGGCTGACGCAGTATCTGCGCGACACGCCGGCAGAGGGCAAGGATGCCGTGGTGCTGTTCGACGCGCGCCAGCGACCGCTCGGCGTCATCGGCATCGACGGCTACGCATGGGAGGAAATGCGCAAGGACGGACGCATGCACACGTTCATGCGCTACTTGGCGCTGGCCAACGCAAAGACGGCCGTGGTCATCCGGGTCACCGGCACGGTCCACGGCACCAACAACTTGATGTGGGCCATCAACTCGCTCGGCATCGACAACATCGCACCGCACAACTGGGACGCGAAGACGCGATCCGCAGTTTACGACGCCACGTTCACGATGGTGCGGACGCGCACCGACATCTTTGCGCAGGACGACGAGGATTATCGCGGGTCGCATCGGGCGCCTACGTCGCACAGCGGCACGCGCATCGACCGCCTCAACGAACTTTACCCGGACGACATCTACGGGCCGGCAGACCGCGCCGCGCGCTACTACGGCCACGGGGACAGCGCACTCGACCGGGCGACGGTGGCAACGCTGCAGGCCCTGCGCGGCAAGCCTGACGCCACGGTGCGCATCTACCGCGCCGTCCCGCAGGGCGTGAACAAGATCAACGCGGGCGACTGGGTCACGGTCTCGCGCGCCTACGCGGACCGGCATGGCCAGGGGTTCGACGTGCCGTGGCACATCCTCGAAATGGACGTGCCGGCGAAGACGCTGTGGATGAGCGGCGACAGCATCCACGAGCAGGGCTACGACCCCGACGAGGGCGTCGAGATACTGGCGCAGGACGACGACGCACCGCCGCCGCCGCGAGCGCAGCGGACGCTCTACGCGCAGAAGAACATCAGCTGGTCAGAAAAGACCTTCAACGCTTTGCGGTCGGATGGCTTGGCCGCTCCGTCGATCGGGGTCGCAAGCACGCGGGCGCCCTATAACGACTTCGGCGAGATCACGCTGATCGGCAAGCCGTCGCTAGTCAGCCCGCTCAAGAACCCGGTCTTCAGCGCGGATGCCTGGACGCCGGCGCCAGACATCAAGGTCGAGGAATACAGCCCGGCCATCCACGACGCGAACAGCTGGGAAGGAAGCATCAGCGATCGCTTCTTCGGCATCGTCAACGAGGAAGCCCAGGCGAAGGGTGCATGGCCTTCGATGCTGACGGACTGGGCCAACTTCTCGGACATGGTCCGCAACAACACCGCGGACTTCAACGCGCTCCGCGACATGCGCATGGGCCAGTGGCATCTGCAGGCGTCACTGCTGGATGACGAAGCCAGACTGCGTTCCGTGTCGCAGATGCAGCGGGCAGAGGCTGGGGAGGAGCTGAACTATCGGGCCGACTACGCCGCAGACGCGATCGAGTTTGCATGCCTACTGCCGGAGATGCAGGCCATCGGTCGCGCTCGGCTCGCAGGGACGCCGCCTATCAGCAACGCCGCCTACCATGTGTTCCAGAAGCACTTCAACAGCTTTGGGCTGAACGAGTGGGCGACAGCTGCCGTGCAAGGCAACAGCCACATGCAGGCTCTGATCGACGTGAAGTCGATCGGAGTCGGAAGCCAAGAGATCCTCGACCGCCATCAACTGATCCTCAACGCGCGGCAAACTCTGCGGGACATCGTCGCGGCGATTGACGACTCGGTGCTGGAGCAGATTCGCAAGTGGTCATGGGATCACCGGTTCTTGTGGGCGCGGCAACTGCCGGCAGAGATGGACAACCAGTGGAGCGACTTGCTGCAACTGCACGCGGCGACCGCAGGGTGGGCGAATGACCAGGCCATCCGCAGGCTTGGCGAATACGTCGCGCAAGTCGCGCAGATGGTGAGCGAAGACTCGTTCGTCGCTGCCCAAAAGGCTGGGGCGTTCACTCACGTTGACCCGGTCAAGCAAGACAGAGCGCAGTTCGCAGTCCGAAAGCGCATGCGCCTTGGCAACCTGCGCGGCCAGCACAACCTGGCAGACCCGAACTTCTGGCGCACGACCGAGGGCGTTGTCGCTTTGGCGACGGCGCTGCAGAACCTCAGGCAGCACCAGGCAGGGTCCAAGAAGGCGCTGTGGGAACTGCTGGGCAGCGACATCGCATCCCCCGTGCGGTCCAAGTTCGGACCGGTGATCCAATACAGCGACCAGGTCGTGGCAGACCAGAAGGCGGAAGATCCAGATGCGGCGGCCGTGATGCGCCCCGACTTGATCCCAGGAGAGCGAGCTGCGCTAGCCAGGCTCGAAACTGCATACGGGCACGCACGCCGGCGCACGATGGTGCGCGACGCGAACGGCAACTACGTGCCGGCGACGGCCGCAAACATCGCCGCCAACATGGCCATGAAGGGTCCTCTCAACTCGCCGTCGGTGGACAGCGATATGCAGGTGCGAGCGCGACTGGCCCAGCGTTTCGACTCGTGGAAGCAGATGATCGCGGCTGCCGACATGATCGTCAGCAACGACAAGCACCGCGAGTCCGTTCGGCAGTTCAAAGACAAGCTCCGCGAGGTGTCGGGC
>JBEATZ010000345.1:0-6068 GCA_041161695.1 Planctomycetota bacterium
CCCTCGACGTGCCGCTCCTCGAAGGCCGCAGCCTCGGCGAGGCCCGCACGCTGCGCTGGCAGCTGCAGGACCAGCCGATGGTGGAGCTGCAGCGGCAGGAGGACGGCGGGTTCCGCATCACGGAGCCGCTCGTCGACATCGCATCGCGCGCGCGCGTCGCGGCCATCGGCGCCGCCTACGACACGGCCCGCATCCTGCCGGCGCGCGAGGGTGCTGCCGCCGACAGTGCGTTCCTCGCGCAGGTCGGCCTCGACCAGCCGCGGGCGTGGTTCGAGGCCGGATGGCCGGATGGTTCCACGGTGCGCATCGAGCTCGGCGAGCCGGGCGCGCTCGGTTCCGACATCTTCGTGCGGCGCGGCACGACCATCCACCAGGGATCCGTCGCGTTGCGCACCACCCTCGAGGTGGGACTCGAGGACCTGCGCGAACGCCAGGTCTTCGCCAACCATCCGATGGCCGTGTCGCGCGTGCAGATCGACCGGCTGCTGGATTCGGGCAAGCGAGAGGTGATGGAGCTGCGGCGCGCCGACTCCGGCTGGCGGATGGAGCAACCGATCTCCACCCGCGTCGAGCCTGCGGCCACCCAGTCGCTGCTCGCCCAGTTGCTGGGCCTGCGCATCGACCAGTTCCCGGCATCGGTGATGCGGCTGCCCGAGCGCGAGCCGGACATCCGCGTGCAGGTCGAGGGCGGCTTCGGTCCCGAGAAGGTGGACCTGTGGCGCGACCCGAGCGGCAACCTGCTGGGCAGGCTGGAGGGGCGCGGCATCCGCTTCGCCAGCTCCGACCTGCAGCTGCAGGCCGTGTTCGAGGACGCGGTGGGCAGGCTGCGCGCCCGCTGGCTGGTGCCCGTCGTCAACCCGACCGAGCAACTGCTGCGGGTGGTCGTCGACTGGGGCACGGCCGGGCCGCCGCGGCTCGTGCTCGCCCGCGACACCGTGCAGTCGCAGTGGACCGTGGTCGAACCCGTGACGGCCAACGTCGACCCGACGGCCCTCGCCGAGCTCGTGCAGGCCGTCAACAACTGCCGCGTTCTGGAGTACCTGCCGGGCGGCAGCGCCGACCCGAAGTACGGGCTCGGTGCGGGCTCGGTGCGGGTCACGGTGTTCGCCCTCGAACAGAAGCAGCCCGTGGTGCTCGTGCTCGGGGCGAGCGGCACGCTGGGTGAGGCCGCCATCGCCTACTGTGCGCGCGACGACGAGATGGACCAGGTGGTTGCCGTCCCGGGTCCGGTGGCCGACCTCATGCGGCGCGAGTGGCGTGCCTACGTGAGCCGCGATGCGCTCCGGCTCGACGTGCCCGTCGCGCGCGTCGAGGCGCGGCGCGGCGACCAGCTGCGCGTCTTCGAGTTGCGCAACGGCAAGTGGTACCGCGATCCCGAGGTGGTGCCCTCAGCCGAACTGCCCGACCTCGTGGACGAACTGCGCGACCTGCGCGGTGAGCGCGTGGACAGCGCGAGGGCCCTGAACCTCGGCGAGCCAAACTGGACGCTCTCGCTGTGCCGGGCCAATGGCGACCCGCTGGTGGTGCTGCGCGTGTGGGAGCGCGGTCAGGGTGCCCCGCTGCTCGTGCAGCCCAACACCCAGCCCCAACTCGTCTACGAGCTGTCGCCCTACCTCTCGGGCTACACCGGGGTGCTCTGGCGCTGAGTCCCCGGCCCCGCATTCGTGCGGGTGGATCCGCCCGGGGCGCGGGCTATCGTGCGGCCATGGCAAGGAAGACCGCCGCGCGCCGCTACTGGCTCTTCAAGTCGGAGCCCGACGTGTACTCGTTCGAGGACCTGCTGCGCGATCGCAGGACGTTCTGGGACGGCGTGCGCAACTACCAGGCGCGCAACATGCTGCGCGACGACGTGGCCGTGGGCGACGGCGTGCTCTTCTACCACTCGAACGCCGAGCCGATGGTGGTCGCCGGCATCTGCAAGGTGACCAAGGCTGGCAGTCCGGATCCCACCGCATTCGACCCGAAGAGCAAGTACCACGATCCCGACAGCGATCCCTCCGATCCTGCGTGGTTCGGGGTCGAGGTGGCGCCGGTCGTGGCCTTCGAGCCACCGCTGGAGCGCGACCGGCTCAAGGCCGTACCCGCACTCGCGGAGATGGTGCTGCTGCAGCGCGGTTCGCGCCTCTCGATCCAGCCGGTCACGGCAACGGAGTGGCGCACGATCCTCGGCCTCGCCGGCGCGAAGGAGTCCTGGTGAGGACGCGCATCGTTGCCCTTGTCGCGGCGCTCGCCCTCGCGGCCTCCTGCACGGACCACAAGCAGGCGCCCGAAGCCGGGTTCATGCTGTCCGGCTTCCCCACGCCCGAGTGCGTGATCCACGACCCGGCTGCCGACGTCTACCTCGTCAGCTGCATCGACGGCGATCCCAAGGCCAAGGACGGCAAGGCCTCCATCCAGCGCATCGAGCCGAGCGGCCGCAAGGTGGATGCCGACTTCATCCGCGGCGGCGTTGCCGGCGTGACGCTCCACGCCCCCAAGGGCATGGCCCTCGCAGGTGACGTCCTGTGGGTGGCGGACATCGACGTGGTGCGGAAGTTCGAGCGCGCCACCGGCAAGCCGCTGGGCGAGGTGGCGATCCCCGGCGCGAGCTTCCTCAACGACGTCTCCGTCGCCCCGGACGGTGCCGTGTGGGTGACCGACAGCGGCATGGACGCATCCTTCCAGCCCGACGGCAACGACGCGATCCACGTGATCGAGCCCGCGGGAACGGTGCGGCTGGTGGCCCGTTCGACCGAACTCGGCAACCCCAATGGCATCGTGGCGACGGCGACGGGTGCTTACGTCGTGGAACTCGGTGCCGGGTGGTTCTCACAGGTCGACTTCGCGGGACGCCGCACGCCGCTCACCAAGGCTCCCAGCGCCGGCCTCGACGGCCTCGTGAGGTTGCAGGACGGTCGCTGGCTCGCATCCAGCTGGGCAGGCAGCTGCATCCTTGCGTTCGACCGGCAGGGCGGCGTGCGCCCCCTGGTCGAGGACCTCGACAAGCCCGCGGACATCGGCCTCGACGCGGTGCGCGGCAGGCTGCTGGTGCCGTTGTTCGGCAAGGGCGAGGTGCACGTGATCGTGCTCGGACGCGGAGGCTCCTGATGGATACGCTACGGCCCATGATCCTCGTGCCCTTCTGCGCGACGAAGACGAAGGAACAGACGGCCACCGAGACCCGCTCGGAGACCCGCAAGGCGCGCACGTGGAATGTCGTGGTGCACGACGATCCCGTCACCCTGATGGGCTACGTGACGCGCGTGCTGATGCAGGTGTTCGGCTACCCGAAGGAGAAGGCGCAGAAGCTCATGCTCGAGGTGCACCACAAGGGCCGGTCGATCGTTTGGTCCGGCGGCCGCGAGCAGGCGGAGACCTATGCGCAGAAGCTGCAGGCGCACCACCTGCTCACCAGCCTCGAATCGGTGGAAGACTGAGATGTGGGTCGCGCGCACCGAGAACGGGTACCTCTTCGGCGAGATGCCGAAGCACGCCGTGGAGACCCTGCGCGCCATCCCGATGCTCATCGAGTCCAGCGACGAGCGGGTGCGCTCGCGCCTGTTGCCGGAGACCTACGAGGACGCCGAGGAAGAGGCCAGCTGGCGTGATCACGCCACGCCGGAGCTGGAGCGCTTGTTCCTCTCGCGTGCGCACCTCGTGCAGCGCGACCTCGACACCATCCAGAGGATGGAAGACGGTTCCGACAGCTGGATGCTGCTGATCAGCAACCAGCACGTCAACGCATGGCTGTCGAGCCTCAATGCCGCGCGCCTCGCGCTGTACGTGCTCAACGACATGGCCGAGGAGCACATGGCACGCGGCGGCATGGCCAAGGCGACCCCCAAGCAGCAGGAGGCGATCCTCCGCATCCATTTCATGGCGGAGATGCAGGGCGTGCTGATGGGCGAGGGATTCGACCCCGACGAGGACGAGGTCGCCAAGGGCCCCACAGAACCCGATCAGGGCTGAGGCTGCGCCAGCCGCTCGAGCGCCACGTGCGTCTCGAGGTGGCTCGTGTGCGGGAACATGTCGTAGGGCGTGATCGAGGTCGCCCGGTAGCCGTGCGCCTGCAGTGCCGCAAGGTCGTTCACCAGCGTTGCCGGCGAGCAGGACACGAGGGCGAGCCTGCGGATGCCGAGGGGCGCGAGGCGCGGGGCGAGGTCGCGTGGCATCCCGCTGCGCGGTGGGTTGAGCGTCGCAACGTCGAAGCGCTGCTGCCTGCGCCACAGTTTCTCGCAGGCGCGCTCGGCCTTGCCGGCCTGGACGCGCACCTGGTCGAGGCCGTTGGCCAGTGCACTGGCAGTGGCATCGGCTGCGGCAAAGCGGTCGAGTTCGACGCCGTGGACGGGATGGCCACGGGACCCGAGGTGCAGCGCAAGGCCGCCGCTGCCCGAGAACAGGTCGAGCACGCGCTCGCCCGGCTGCAGCGCCAGCGAGTCCACCACGTCGGCATACAGGATGGCGGCGAGATCCGGGTTGGACTGGGCGAAGCTCGTGGGCGAGAGCTCGAGGACGAAGCGGCCGATGCGCTGGCGGATGCGCTGCGACCCGTGCAGGTGCACGAGGTCGCTGCCGAACAGGCCGTGGTGTGCATCGTGCTGCGTCGTGGCCCAGCTCGATGCGGGGGCGAGGGAGGCGGCAAGGCCCTGGAGCCACTCGGGTACGGCAGGTTGGCTGCCTGCAGCGTCTGCCGGTGGCAACCCGGCTGCCGGGTCGAGGGCGAGGATCGCCATGTCGTGTTCGATGCCCGCACGGAGGGTGACGCCGCGCAGCAGGGCTGCGTCGGCAGCGGGAGCCTGCGCGAGCCACTGGTGCAGCCTGGCGAGGAGCGTGTCGATGCCCGGCTGTGCGACGAGGCACGAGGTCACCGGCGCCAGCGTGCGGCGTGCCGGGTCGGTCATGCCGAGGCGGCCGTCGCGCACCACGAAGGATGCCCGGTTGCGGAAGTGTTCGTGCCCCGGCGATGCCACCAGGGGCCGCAGCAGGGAGGTCATGCCCTCGCCGAAGGCGCGTGCGAGGCGCTGGCGCAGCCTTGCGACCTTGTCCGCTTGCTGGTGGACAGGCGCGAGGTGCATGAACGTGCAGCCGCCGCAGTGCTGGAAGTGGGGGCAGGGCGCAGGCACCCGTTCGGCGGCGGGCTCGAGCACCTCGACCAGCGCCGCGTCGATGCGGTGGCCGCGTGCGCGCACCACCTCCGCGCGCACCAGTTCCCCCGGCAGGGCGCGCGGCACGCGCAGCATGCGGCCCTCGACTCGAGCGATGCCCGCGCCGCCGTAGCCCAGCGACTCGATGCGCGCGGTGACGAGGGTTCCGGCTTCGGCGGCGCAGCCGTCCACGTCAGCAGTTGACCGGCCCGCACACGGGCATGAAGGGCACCATCAGGATCTCGACCACGTTGGTGAGTTGTGGTGGACCCACGGGTCCAATGTCCTGGCGCGCGCCCTGGAACCAGACGCGCACGCCCGCGAGGGCCGAGACCGCCGGGATCTGGATCGTGTGGTCGCCGCTGCCCGTTCCCGTGAGCAGTCCGCTTGCGAGCGCGAACGTCGGCTGCCCGAGCAGGATCGTGCCGTCGATGCTGTCGGGCGGGGTGCAGCCGACCGGCACGAACCCGTCGGTGAATGCGCCGAACAACGCCCACTGGCCCAGCGCCGCAGGTCCCACGCGCAGTCGGTACGGGCAGCCCGGCATCGGCGTGCCGCAACCCGTGAGCAGTGCTCGAGGCGCCGACACCGTGAAGACGTCGACCACGCGGCACGTGATGCCGATGTCCGAGCCGGTGATGTGCACGAGTTGCCCCACGTGCTGGTTCAGGTTGACCAGCGCACTCCGCAGGTACACCCGGGTGCCCGCGATGCGATGGGTCTCGCCCTGCATGCAGATGGTGAATCCACCGACGGCCTCGACCACCCCCGTGATGCAGAGGGGACCCTGCGCGACGGCAACCGATCCAAGGAAAGCGAGGGCGGCAAGGGCACGCGCGGCTTGGTTCATGGGGGCAGCCTAGCCCGTGCCGCCGTTCCCGTAACGTGCCCGTCAGCCGGTCGCGACGTCCAGCAGCACCTTGAGCGTGCCTCGGGTGGACGCGC